>NZ_JBWKZJ010000007.1:0-102358 GCF_059424365.1 Brevundimonas sp. GW456-12-10-14-LB3 | reverse complement strand
GGCTGATGGACCTTCAGGATGGGGGTTTGGGGCGCGCCTGGGAAGGGGCGGCGCGTCATTTGCGGCGGGCCGGCCTGGACTTCGCGCGGGGACTGGCCGATCTGGTCCTGCCGCCCCTGGCGCATGACAGCCCCGAGGCCACGGCCGCTGCCGGCCTGACGCCCGACGCCTGGAGCCGCATACGGTTCTTGGAGGCGCCGGTGTGCGACGGCTGCGGCGCGGCCTTCGAATTCGACGGCGGCCCTTTCGCCGAAACCCGCTGCGCAGCCTGCATCGCCCAACCCTATGTCTTCGCCCGCGCCCGCGCCGCCTGCGTCTATGACGAGGCGTCCCGAAGCCTGATCCTGCGCTTCAAACACGGGGACCAGCAGCAGTTCGCCGCCCTGTTCGCGCGCTGGATCAGCCGAGCGGGCGCTGAACTGGTCGCTGAGGCCGACGCCGTGGTCCCCGTGCCCCTGCACCCGTTGCGACTGCTGTCGCGCCGGTTCAACCAGGCCGCCGAGATCGCCCGCCCCCTGGCCCGAAGGGCGGGGCTGGACTATCTGCCCGACGCCCTGATCCGGGCCAGCCATACGGCGAGCCAGGGCGGCAAGAGCCGCCGCGGCCGACGGCTGAATGTGAAAAAGGCCTTCGCCGTGACCGAGGCCGGGCGACGCCGCCTGAAGGGGCGCCGCATCCTTCTGATCGACGATGTGTTGACCACGGGCGCGACCGGCGAGGCCTGCGCGCGCGCCCTGCTCGAGGCCGGGGCGCGGGCCGTGGATCTGGCCGTGATCGCGCGGGTGCGAAACGCCCGTGAACTGACTATGTAGTCCCTATCGCTCCCCACGCGGCGGCTCGCTGCTTGAGGGACATGCTTAATCTGGAGTTCTGATTTGGCCGACGTCGTCATCTACACCAAGCCCGGCTGCCCCTATTGCTACAGCGCCATGGCGCTGCTGAAGAAGAAGGGAGTCGATTATCATGAGATCGTCGCCTCCAACGACCCCGAAAAGAAGGCCGAGATGGTCGAGAAGTCGGGCGGGCGCATGACCTTCCCCCAGATCTTCATCGACGGTCAGCATGTCGGCGGCTCGGACGACATCCACGCCCTGGACCGCGACGGCAAGCTCGACCCGCTTCTGACGGCCTGATGCGATGAGCGGCGGGCTCGACATCGCCCTGATCCAGACCCGCACGCCGGCGACGGCCGAGGCGGCTTTGGCCCATGTCGAGCCCCTGATCCGCGAGGCGGCGGCGGGCGGGGCGAAATTCGTCCTGACGCCGGAAGGGACCAATGTCCTGGAACAGCGCCGCGACCGACGCGACGCCGCGATAACGGATGAAGAGGCTGACGTCGCCGTCCTGGGCCTGCGCCGTCTGGCGGCGGAACTGGGAATCTGGCTGCTGATCGGCTCGGCCATCGTCCGGTCCGGCCATACCGGCGACGGGCGAGCCGCCAACCGGTCGCTGCTGATCGATGCGTCCGGCGGGATCGTCGCCCGGTACGACAAGCTGCACGTCTTCGACGTCGAGATGCCCAACGGCGAAAAATACCGCGAAAGCGCCACGGTGCGGCCCGGTGACGGGGCGGCGGTCGCCGACACGCTCTGGGGCCGGCTGGGCCTGACCATCTGCTACGACATCCGCTTTCCCCACCTGCACCGCCAGCTGGCCAAGGCCGGGGCCTCGATGATCGCCGTGCCCGCCGCCTTTACGGTTCCGACCGGAGAAGCCCATTGGGAGGTGCTGCTGCGGGCCCGGGCCATCGAAACCGGCGCCTTCGTCCTGGCCCCGGCCCAGGGCGGCCTGCATGAGGACGGTCGCCGCACCTGGGGCCGCTCGACGGTCGTGGGCCCCTGGGGCGAGATTCTGGCCAAGGCGGATCACGACGACCCTTGCGTTCTCACGGCCAAGCTGGACATGGAGGCGGCGGCCAAGGCCCGAACGGCCGTGCCGGCCCTGACCCACGATCGTGACTTTCTGCCCGCCCGCTGATTCAGCCCCTGACCACCCATGATCCGATACGCTCTCAACTGCGATCAGGCCCACGGTTTCGAAGCCTGGTTCGGCTCGTCCGCCGACTATGACGACCAGGCCGCGCGCGGGCTGGTGGAATGCCCGTTCTGCGGCTCGCGTTCGGTGCAGAAGGCGATCATGGCCCCGGCGGTCAGCGGCACGCGCAAGTCAGACGCGGCCCCCGAGATCGCGGCCCGGATGCAGACCATGATGATGGAGGCCGCGCGCGAGGTGCGCGCCCATGTCGAGGCGAACTTCGACTATGTCGGCGACGCCTTCGCCCGCGAGGCCCGCGACATCCATGAAGGCCGGTCCGAAAAGCGCGAGATCTACGGCGAGGCCACGCCCGCCGAGGTGAAGAAGCTGAAGGAGGACGGCGTCCCGGTCGCCCCCCTGCCCGCCCCGCCGCCGGACCCCTCCAAGGTCAACTGAGGTGACCTCGGGGGAGGAGCGGTATCAGGAGTTCGCGCCGCCAGCGGCCCTGCGGCCCTTCGTCCGCGTGATCTGGACCTACGCCGCCCCCGATCCCAGTCCAACCGTCCAGCGCATCGCGCCTGACGGCTGCCCCGAACTGGTGTTCGACCTCGGCGCCCCCTACGCCGAACAGGGCGAGGACGGTGCTTTCCACCTGCAGCCCGCGGCCCTGTTCGCCGGACAGATGACCTGTCCCCTGGCCATGAAGCCGACCGGTCCCATCGAACTGGTGTCCGTCCGGTTCGAACCGGACGGGGCGCGTGACTTTCTGGGTCGACCGCTGGTCGAGGCGACCGACAGACGGCTGGACATGGTCGAACGCCTCATCGGGTTCGATCCGCCGCCGGGCGATCCGACGGGCCAGGCGGAGGCCTTCGTCGCCTGGCTGACCCGCCAGAAGCAGCACGGGGACTGGACGATCGACCCGATCGTTCGCCCAGAGATCGATGAGGCGGCCGCCGAGCGGCCCGCGCCGCCTCGGTCGTCGGGGGCGCAACGGGCGCTTCAGCGGCGCTTCGCCGACCGGGTCGGTGTCTCGCCCCGCCTGCTGCGTTCGATTTTCCGCTTTCGCCGGGTGTTCGACCACGCCGCACAGCCGGACGGCGAGGCTCAGAGCTGGCTCGAAGCGGGGCTACAGGCCGGCTATTTCGACCAACCGCAGATGGCCCGCGATTTCCGGCGCTTCCTGGGCTGCACCGCCACGGAATGGGCCCGGGAGCAGCACGCCCTGGCCCGAGCCATAGCGTCGCAAACCTACAAGCCGTCGAGCCCGCACGCCGCCTAGCCTGTCGACGTCGACCGGAGAGGAAAATCGACCATGCTGACCCCGCTGCTTCTCGCCGCCGCCCTTCAGACCGGGCCGGACCTGCGTCCCGATCTGGGCTGGATGGCCGGCTACTGGCTGTCCTGCGAACCGGGCCGCGAAGTGTCCGAGACCTGGACCGATCCGCGCCTGAACCTGATGCTGGGGACATCGCTGACCATCCGCGGCGGACGGGCGGGGTGGGAGCTGTCGCGCATCGCCCCGGTCGATCCGACCCCGGCCGCGCCCCTGGCCTATTTCGCCCAGCCGGAGGGCCAGCCTGCCGCCGTCTTTCCGGTGGTCGCCTCCGGACCGAGCCGGGTGGTGTTCGAACAGGCGGCCGACGACGACTTTCCAAAACGGGTCGTCTATGAACGCGACGGCGACATCCTGAACGCCCGGATCGAAGGCGTGCTGGACGGCCAGGAGAGGATTATTCGATGGCGTTTCCACAAGGCGGAGCTGAACGCGCGCTGCCCCAGCTAGTCTGGCGTCCGATGCGGCCGAGCGACATCGACGCCGTGGTCGAGATCGCCCGTCTGTCCTTCCCCGATCATTTCGAGGCGCGGGCCTGTTTCGAGAACCGGCTGGCCCTTTATCCGCGCGGCTGTTTCGTACTGACGGATGGGGACGCCCCGGCGCAGGGGTATCTGATCGCCTATCCCTGGCGGGCCGATGGGGCGCCGCCCTTGAACACGGTGATCGAAGGCCTGCCGACGGACCCGGCCGTCCTCTATCTACACGACTTGGCCCTGCACCCCGAGACGCGGGGCGGCGGGCTGACCCACGCCGTGGTCGAACGGCTGGCGGAACAGGCGACGGAGGACGGCTGGCCCGCCGTCGCCCTGGTGGCCGTCAATGACGCCGTCGCCTTCTGGTCCCGCCACGGCTTCGTTGAGCAGACGGCGCCGGGCATGGCCGCCAAATTGGCCAGCTACGGCGCCGACGCCCGCTATATGGTGCGTCGTCTCTAAAACTGGTTCAGCAGGCGACGCCCGCCGGCCTTGACGAACAGGCGGCGTTCGGAAGCAGGCAGCTGATAATAGGCGCGGCGCCGCATTTCCCGCTCGCACACCTGCGGCAGCCCCAGGTCGCTAGGCGTCAGAACCGCCCGATGCTGGGCGCACCAGTCTCGGCTGGCCGTCTGAATTCGATCGGCCAGAACCGCTGCGTCCCCCGTCCGGCCCATGCTCAGCCCCTTGGCGTCCACGCGCATGTCCGGCGCGCCGCCGGGCGCCAGAACGGCCGCCGCCAGCATCAATCCCATTAAGCCCGTCATCATCGTCTCCCTTGTCCAAACGGTCACGCCGTCGAGGGGTAGAGGAGTGGGCTCGACCGCGCGGATGCGGCGTCCGGAATGAAATATCGGTAAGGCGGCGGCAGGCGGCGAAACGCCCGCTCTGGTCTTTCCGTCCACATGGCTGTAAGAGGCGCGCGCTCCCTGCACGCCTTTTCATGACCAGCGGCCGCCCGCATCTCGGCCGCGCCTTTTCGCGATTATCAAATGAACCTGCGCAACGTCGCCATCATCGCCCACGTCGACCACGGCAAGACGACCCTGGTGGACCAACTTCTGGCCCAGTCCGGCGTCTTCCGAGCCAATGAGGCGACGACCGAGCGCGCCATGGACTCGAACGACCAGGAAAAGGAACGCGGCATCACCATCCTGGCCAAGTGCACCTCGGTGCTCTGGAACGGCGAGGCCGGCGAAACCCGGATCAACATCATCGACACCCCCGGCCACGCCGACTTCGGCGGCGAGGTGGAGCGGATCCTGGGCATGGTGGACGGCTGCGTCCTGCTGGTCGACGCCGAGGAAGGCGTCATGCCCCAGACCAAGTTCGTCCTGACCAAGGCCCTGAAGATGGGCCTGCGCCCCATCCTGTGCATCAACAAGGTCGACCGCGCCCATGCCGATCCGGACCGGGTCCACAACGAGACCTTCGACCTGTTCGCCGCCATCGGCGCGACCGACGAACAGCTGGACTTCCCCCACATCTACGCCTCGGGCCGCAACGGCTGGGCGACGCTGGACCTGAACCAGCCGAACGACAATCTGGCGCCCCTGTTCGACCTGATCGTCCGTCACGTCCCGCCGCCCAAGCAGCAGCAGAACGTCGACAAGCCGTTCCAGATTCTGAACGTCCTGATCGAATCCGACCCCTTCCTGGGCCGTCTGCTGACGGGCCGGATCGAGAGCGGCAAGGCCGTGCCCGGCATGGCCATCAAGGCCCTGGACCGCGACGGCAAGGAGATCGAGCGCGGTCGCATCACCAAGGTCCTGGCCTTCCGCGGCCTGAAGCGCCAGCCGCTGGACGAGGGCTCCGAGGCCGGCGACATCGTCGCCATCGCGGGCATGTCCAAGGCGACCGTGGCCGACACCCTGTGCGCCCTGGAAGTCACCGAGGCCCTTCCCGCCCAGCCGATCGACCCGCCGACCATCTCGATGACCGTCTCGGTCAACGACAGCCCCCTGGCCGGTCGCGAGGGCGACAAGGTCCAGTCGCGCGTCATCCGCGACCGCCTGCTGAAGGAGGCCGAGGCCAACGTCGCCATCCGCGTCACCACCACCGAAGGCGGCGACGCCTATGAGGTGGCCGGCCGCGGCGAACTGCAGCTGGGCGTTCTGATCGAGAACATGCGCCGCGAAGGCTTCGAACTGTCGATCTCGCGTCCGCGCGTGGTCTTCCAGGAAGGGCCCAACGGCGAGAAGATGGAGCCGATCGAGGACGTCATGATCGACGTCGACGACGAATTCTCGGGCATCGTCATCGAGAAGCTGTCGGCCCGTAAGGCCGAAATGACCGACATGGGTCCGTCGGGCGCCGGCAAGACCCGTATCCAGCTGAAGTGCCCGTCGCGCTCCCTGATCGGCTATCAGGGCGAGTTCCTGACCGATACGCGCGGTTCGGGCGTGCTGAACCGGGTGTTCAGCCACTATGAGCCGCACAAGGGCGCCATCGCCGGCCGTCTTAAGGGCGTGCTGATCTCGAACTCCGACGGCGAAACCGCCGCCTTCGCCCTGTGGAACCTGGAAGATCGCGGCGTCATGTTCGTCGGCGCCGGCGAAAAGACCTACCAGGGCATGATCATCGGCGAGAACGCGCGCTGGGACGACCTGGACGTCAACCCGATCAAGGGCAAGCAGCTGACCAACGTCCGCGCCGCCGGCAAGGACGAGGCCGTTCGCCTGACCCCTGCGCGCCAGATGTCGCTGGAACAGGCCATCGCCTATATCGACGACGACGAGCTGGTCGAGGTGACGCCGAAGTCCATTCGTCTGCGCAAACAGGTGCTGAACCCGTCGTTCCGCAAGAAGCGCGTTCGCCCCGAATAATCCTTCACTGACGCATAGGGGTTCGGCGCCTATATGGGCCGGACATGACCCTCGTTCCGCCCAGTCTGGATGACCGCCTTGACGAGGCCGCCCGCGCGAAAGACCCGCGCGCGGCGGTCTCTGTCGTTCTGCGCGAAGCCTATGACGTCGCCCGCGCTCGCGCCGAGCGCAAGCTGGACGGCGGAATGAAGGGGCGGGAAGTCGCCCGCCTCTACGCCAGGGCCGCCGACGACATGCTGTCGGCCCTGTGGCGCGTGGCGACCGAGGTCCTGTTCCCGGTTTCCCCGGTCGAGAGCGAACGCCTGTCCCTGGTGGCCGTGGGCGGTTACGGCCGGGGCGTGCTGGCCCCCTATTCCGACCTGGACCTGTTGTTCCTGCGGCCCGCCAAGGCGACGCCGCGCGGGGGCACGGTGATCGAATTCGTCCTTTATGTTCTGTGGGATCTGGGCATCAAGGTCGGGCCATCCGTGCGGTCGGTGGAGGAATGCCTCAGCCTGTCGCGCACGGACATGACGGTGCGGACCACCCTCTTGGAGGCGCGCCATCTGGCGGGGGACGCGCGCCTGTCCGAGCTGATGATCGGCCGGTTCCGCGACATGGTGGCCAAGGCCGACCCCCGTCCCTTCATCGCCGCCAAGCTGGAGGAACGCGCCGCCCGGCACCAGAAGGCCGGCGTGACCCGTTACAAGGTCGAGCCGAACGTCAAGGACGGCAAGGGAGGTTTGCGCGACCTCAACACCCTGTACTGGATCGCCCGATCCCTGGCGCCGGACAGCCGACTGGGCGCGACGGTGATGGACGAACTGTTCACCCCGCGCGAACGCCGGACGTCCGACGACGCCTTCGACTTCCTGTGGCGGGTGCGGATCCATCTGCATCTGGTCGCCGGGCGGGCGGAGGAGAAGCTGACCTTCGACATGCAGCCCGAGGTCGCCCGGCGCATGGGCTGGCAGGGTCGGGGCGACGAGCCGGCGGTCGAGCGGTTCATGCGGCGCTATTTCCTCTACGCTCGTGACGTCGGCGCCCTGACGCGGGCCATGTCGGCCAAGCTGGAGGCGCGGCACCAGAAGACGGCCCAGGGTCTGTCGCGCCTGATCGCCTTTCGACCCAGTCGCCGAAAACTGGACATCGAGGGCTTCTGGATCGACCAGGGGCGGCTGTCGGTCGAGGACGCCTCGGTGTTCGAACGCGATCCGGTCAAGCTGTTGACCCTGTTCGTCTGCGCCGACCGGCACGATCTCGACCTGCACCCCGACGCCTTCTCCGCCGTGACCCGCTCCCTGTCGCTGGTGACGCCCCGTCTGCGACGCGATCCGGTGGCGTCGCGGGCCTTCCTTGACGTCCTGGCGCATGGTCAGAGGCCCTATCGCACCCTGACCATCATGAACGAGACGGGGCTGCTGGGGCGGTTCCTGCCGGAATGGGGGCGGATCGTCGGCCAGACCCAGTTCAACATGTACCACGCCTATACGGTGGACGAGCACACCCTCCAGGCCATCGGCGTCATCAACGACATCGCCCGGGGCAAGTTGAAGGCCGACCACCCGATGGCCAGCGAGATCGTGCACCTGATCTCGGACATGGAAGCCCTGATGCTGGGCATGCTGCTGCACGACGTCGGCAAGGGGGGCGAGCGCGGCCAGCTGGAGGACGGGGCCATCGCCGCGCGCCGGGCCTGCGAGCGACTGGGCGTCGATCCGCGCCGCATCGAACTGGTGGTCTGGCTGGTGCGCAGCCACCTGGCCCTGTCCGACTACGCCCAGAAGCGCGACCTGTCCGATCCGGGCACCATCCGCGCCTTCGCCGAACTGGTGGGCGATCCGGAGCGGCTGCGGATGCTGCTGGTCCTGACCGTGGCCGACATCCGCGCCGTTGGGCCGGGGGTCTGGAACGGCTGGAAGGGCCAGCTGATGCGGACCCTCTATGACCAGGTCGCCGCCCTGTTCCGGGGCGAAGACGTGGCGCGAGCGGACCCGCTGGCGGCCCATCCGGCCCTGGTGGAGCGGGCGCGCCAGACCGGCGCCGCCGCCCGGGCCGCCCCCCTGACGCCGGTGGAGGGCCTGCCGGTCCAGGCCACGGAAATCTCCATCGCCGCCCTGGACCGGCCCGGCCTGTTCGCCGACCTGGCCCAGACCATGGCCGCCCTGGGCGCCGACGTCACGGACGCCCGGGTGGCGACCACGGACGAGGGAGTGGTGCTGGACGTCTTTCGGGTTCAGGACGGGGCGGGCCTGCCCTACGGCCAGGCCGAGCCGCGCCGGCTGAACGCCCTGATCGAGGCGCTGGAGAAGGCCGCGCGCGGCGAGGGCCGCATCGGCAAGGCGCCCGCCCCCGCCGGCAACGCCAGAAAGGCCGCCTTCGAGGTCCGGCCCGTGGTCATGGTCGATCACCACGCCAGCGAGACCGCCACCGTGGTCGAGGTCTCGGGCGCCGACCGGCCCGGCCTGCTTGCGGCCCTGTCGCGGGTCTTCAGCGACGAAGGGCTGAACATCCGCTCGGCCCATGTCGCCTCCTATGGCGAGCGGGCGGTGGACAGCTTCTATGTGGTCGATCGCAAGGGTCGGAAGATCACCTCGGAACAGCGGGTCGCCGAACTGCGCGCGGCCCTGGAAGCGGTACTGGACAGCCGCGCCCCGGCGCCGGAGGGCCGCAAGGTCGCCTCGGCCCGCGCCAGCGCGCGCGACGTCTCCGAACTGGGGCGGCGGACCCGCGCCAAATCCGTATCGCCGCCGACGGAAGCGCGCTAAGCCTCGCCTTTCTCCAGCCTTCCTCCCCCGGTCCGCATGAGCCTCGCCCGCAACACCCTGGTTCAGTCCAGCCTGACCCTGGGCAGTCGAATTCTGGGATTTGTCCGCGACATGGCGCTGGCGGCGCGCTTCGGCCAGGGGCCGATGATGGACGCCTTCACCACGGCCTTGATGCTGCCCAACATGTTCCGCCGCCTGTTCGCCGAGGGCGCCTTCGCCCAGGCCTTTGTCCCCGTCTACGGCGGGGTCCGGGCGCGCGAGGGCGAAGAGGCCGCCGCCGTCACCGCATCCGAGGCGCTCAGCTTCATGCTGGCGGTGGTCGCCGGCTTCTGCATCCTGCTTCAGGTGGTGATGCCCTGGATCATGCCCTGGCTGCTGTCGGCCTATCAGGGTCGACCCGAGGTGCTGCGCGCCGCTGTGATCGCGACCCAGCTGGCCATGCCCTATCTGGCCTGTATGACCGCGGCCTCGCTGCTGTCAGGGGTGTTGAACACCGGCGGACGGTTTGCGCTGTCGGCCGCCGTACCGGTGTTTCTGAACCTGTGCACCCTGGCCGCCCTGCTGCCGCCGATGTTCCTGCCGATCCCGCAGGAGACCGTGCTGCTGATGGTGACGGCTGCGGTGACGGTGTCAGGCGTCATTCAGGCGGGCCTCTTGTGGTGGGGCGTGCGGCGGCTGGGCGTGCGGCTCAGGATCGGCCTGCCCCGGATCACGCCCAATGTCCGCCACACCCTGGCTCTGGCCGTGCCCGGCGCCCTGGCGGGAGGCGCCCTGCAGATCAACTCCCTGGTGTCGCAGTTCCTGACCGGATCGGACGAAGGCGCGCGGTCGGTGCTCTATAACGCCGACCGGCTGTACCAGCTTCCCCTGGGTCTGGTCGGGGTCGCCATCGGCCTGGCCCTGGTGCCGCGCCTGACCAAGGCCTTCGTCTCCGGCGATCACGTGGGCGGGCAGAAGACGCTGGATGACGGGATCAACCTGGCCATGGCCTTCACCCTGCCGGCCGCCGTGGCCCTGTTCGTCATCCCCTTCTTCATCATCGACGCCACGGTGACGCGCGGCGCCTTCACCAGCGCCGACGCCGCCCGAACCGCCGATGTGCTGCGCCAATTCGCCTGGGGCGTGCCGGCCTTCGTCCTGGCCAAGGTTTTGACCCCGCCCTTCTTCGCGCGCCAGGACACGCGCCGGCCGATGATCTTCGCGGTGGTCAGCGTGGTCATCACCGTCATCCTGGGCTCGGGCCTGTTCTTCTGGTTCAGCGCCCAGGGCTGGGACGGGGTGCTGGGCCTGGCGATCGCCACCAGCGTCTCGGCCTGGATCAATGTCGGCCTGTTGGCCGGGGTTCTGGTTCGCGAGAACAGCTGGCGGCCGTCGCCGGCCTTCGTTTCCAGACTCTCCCGCGTCCTGGCCGCCAGCGCGGTCATGGCCGGCCTGCTGCTGCTGGCGGGGATCAACTACGGACTGCTCAGCCGGTTGCTTCTGGCCAAGGAGATCGCCGTGCTCGTGGTCTGCGGCCTGGGCGCGGGCGTCTATGGCGTCTGTCTTCTGGCCTTCCGCGCCGTCACCGTGGCGGAGCTGAAGGCCACCCTGCGCCGCGAGCCCGGCGGTTCGGCCGTCTCCGGTCTGGACTGAACTCCGCCGAGACGATAAGCGCGAGCCATGATCCTTTCGGGCCTGATCTCCACCTGGCGATGGCGCGGCTGAACCGCCGCCCCCTTCGTCACACCTGATTCCGACTTTCCGAGACCCGACCCCATGACCGATCAAACCCCTCCGGCCCTCTACACCGGCCCGCGCCGCATCCTGTCCGGCATCCAGGCCTCCGGCGCCCTGCACCTGGGCAACTATCTGGGCGCCCTGAAGCGGTTCGTCGAACTGCAGGACCAGGGCGCGCCGGTCTTCGTCTTCGTCGCCGACCTGCACGCCATCACCGTCTGGCAGGAGCCCGAGAAGCTGGCGGCCCAGACGCGCGAGATCGCCGCCGCCTATCTGGCCTCGGGTCTGGATCCGGCCCGGTCGATCATCTTCCCGCAATCGGCCGTGCGCGCCCATGCCGAACTGGCCTGGATCTTCAACTGCGTCGCCCGCCTGGGCTGGCTGGACCGGATGACGCAGTTCAAGGAGAAGTCCGGCAAGCACAAGGAGCGGGCCTCGGTCGGCCTCTATACCTATCCGGTGCTCCAGGCCGCCGACATCCTGCTGTACAAGGCGACGGAAGTGCCGGTCGGGGAGGACCAGAAACAGCATCTGGAGCTGACCCGCGACATCGCCGCCAAGTTCAACAACGACTTCGGCGTTCCCGGCTTCTTCCCCCTGCCCGAACCGGTGATCCAGGGGCCGGCGACGCGCGTCATGTCCCTGCGCGACGGGGCGGCCAAGATGTCCAAGTCGGACCCGTCCGACAACAGCCGGATCAATCTGACCGACGACGCCGACACCATCGCGTCCAAGATCCGCAAGGCCAAGACCGATCCCGAGCCCCTGCCGGAAACCCTGGACGGGCTGAACGACCGACCGGAGGCCAAGAATCTGGTGGCCATCTACGCCGCCTTGGCCGGGCTGACGCGCGAACAGGTGATCGAACAGTTCGGCGGCCAGGGTTTCGGCGCCTTCAAGCCGGCTCTTGCGGATCTCGCCGTCTCGGCCCTGGCGCCGGTCACGGCCGAGATGCGCCGGCTGATGGACGATCCCGTAGAGATCGACCGGGTGCTGAAGGCCGGGGCCGAGCGCGCCGCCGAAATCGCCGATCCGGTGGTGGAAGAGGTCAAGAAGATGGTCGGCTTCTGGAGGACGTGATGGGCAAGTACGAGGCGAAGGTCGCCTGGAGCCGCGGTGATCAGCCCTTCCTCGACAAGCGTTACAGCCGCGCCCATTCCTGGACCTTCGACGGCGGGACGGTCGTGCCGGGGTCGTCGGCGCCGGCCAGCGTGCCCCTGCCGATGTCCGATCCTTCCGCCGTCGATCCCGAAGAGGCGATGATCGCCTCCCTGTCCAGCTGCCACATGCTGTGGTTCCTGGCCTTCGCCGCCAACGCCGGCCTGGTGGTCGACACCTATGTCGACGAGGCTTTCGGCAAGATGGGCAAGAACGACCAAGGGCGCGGCTATATCGCCGAAGTGACCTTGAACCCATGCACCAGTTTCACGGGTCGCGTGCCGACGCAGGACGAGTTGGACGCCTTGCACCACCAGGCCCACGACCATTGCGAAATGGCCCATTCCGTACGCGCGACGATCACGACGATCGCGACGATCGGCTGACCTAGCCGTTCAGCGCCATTGCCATGAAGACCGGCGCGCCGAGAATGCCGACCGCCCCGACGAGCGCAACAAGGCCGCCCAGAACGAGCAGCCCTTTGAGCGCGATGGATGTCTTGGCGGAAACTTGCATGCGCACAACCTAGCCTGATCAGACTCGCGCGGAAGGCGACATGTTGTCGCCGCGCCAATCAGGCCGCGCGCTGCGTCTCCTCCTCCACCAGCGAGCGGAACAGGGCGTGGCCGGCGATCATGCCGTCCGAGGTCGCCAGGGTGATGTTGGACGCGGCCCGCGCCAGGTCGCCGGCGGCGAAGACGCCCGGCTGGGTCGTCTGCTGCATCCCGTCCACCTTGATCACCCGGCCCATGGGCGTGTCGGTCATTTCGCACCCCAGGCGCTCGGCGAAAGGATTGCCGACCTGGATCTGGGCGCCGACGAAGAGGGCCTTTAACGCCACAAACCGCCCGTCGGCCAGGCGCGCGCCCGTCAGGGTGGGGGCGTCCCCCTCCAGCCGCTCTATGGGCGTGGTCTCGATGGTCACGCCGCGCCGGTACAGCAGATGGGCGTCCTCGGGCGACAGTCCGACCTCCAGCCCCATGAACAGGGTGACCTGGCCCCACTCCGCCACGGTGGCGGCGTACTGGACCGCATGGTCGCCGCGCCCCAGCACCCCGATCGAGCCGCCGCCGATCTCATAGCCGTGGCACCAGGGACAGTGGAGCGCCGTCCGGCCCCAGCGTTCCTTGACGCCCGGAATGTCCGGCAGCACGTCCTCGACCCCGTGCGACAGCAGCAGACGGCGGCCGGTGGTCCGCGTCCCGTCGGCGAAGACGACCGAAAAGCCGCCGTCGATCCGCTCGACCTCGACCGCCTCGGCCATGCGAAAGGCTGCGGTAGGATAGGCGGCGACCTGGGCCCGAGCGGCGGCGGCGATCTCGGCCCCCGGCCTGCCGTCCTGGCTCAAAAACCCATGGGCGCGCGCGGCGAACCTGTTGCGCGGCTTTCCGTCGTCAATGACCAGCACCCGACGACGGGCGCGGACCAGTTGCTGGGCGGCGGACAGGCCGGCGTAGGAGCCGCCCAGGATCAGGGCTTCGTGCGGCATGGGCTCACTCGGGACGATGGAGGTTGAGATGGGCATTCAGCAGATCCTTTTTGGGTGGTCGGCCATTCGGCGCGCGAAGTCCGCCGCCAGATCGGCCAGGGTGATCTCGTTCAGCCGTGCGACCAGCAGGGCGCGGGCCTCGGCGTAGGTCTCGGCCAGAGCGTCGTTGACCGCCGCCTCGACCAGGCAGCCGTCGGCCTCGACCGGCGGGGTTTCGGGAAACAGACCGGGCTCGCCCAGAGCGGTGTTGACCTGGCCCAGAGTGACCTGATCCAGCGGCCGGGCCAGCCGCCAGCCGCCGCCACGCCCCTTTTCCGAGACCACCAGCCCCTGTTCGCGCAGGCCCGCCATGGTCCGGCGCACCACGACCGGATGGGTCGACAGGCAGACGGCCAGCTGATCCGACGTCATGGATGCGCCGCTCCGCGCCTCGTACTCGGCCATGTGGAGCAGGGCGTGGAGGATGTTGGAGAGGCGGGAGTCCCTTTTCATGTAACTTCAATTGTTACGTGATAAGCCGATCGTCAAGACGGAGACGGCACTCTTTTTTCAAACGTGCGGCGCGACGTCGGTCAGAAAGGCGCGGAAGCGGCGCAGGGATTCCTCGGTCAGGTCCGGGTCGTGGCGCATCGGGCCGTTGTTGGTCGGTTCGTCGAAGGCGTGGGTGCCGGCGGCGACCCAGCTCTCGACCTCGGCGCCGCAGTTGCGGATCATGGCGTTGACCAGTTCGGCGTTGCGCACCGTGGTCAGATGGTCGCGTTTGCAGGTGACGGCCAGCACCCGGGGGCAATGCCGCCAGGGCTTCATCCGGTTGAAGGCGAAGGGCCCTATATAGGGATAGGCCAGCCAGACGGCGCGAACACCCGACAGGTCGGCCGCACCGGGATCGGCCACGCCCAGGGTGTTGGGCGCAGGGTCGGCGCTCATCATCTCCATGATCGACCAGCCGCCGTGGCTCCAGCCGGCCAGGGCCAGCCGGGTCGCGTGCACGTCCGGGCGGGCCGAAATCCCCTGGATCGCCGCCAGGACGTCGCCGGCCCGCTCATAGCCCCGGAAGGCCAGGCCGGTGCAGACCGCCGTCAGGGTGAAGGCCCGGCCCCATCCGCGCGGCCCATAGGAATCGACGATGAAGGCCCGCCAGCCGGCCGCCTTCGCCGCCTCCGCATAGCGGGGCAGATGGCTGCGCAGACCGCCGCAGCCGTGGAACAGCAGGACCGCCGGGCGGGGCCGATCGTCGTCCGGGCCGACGATGGTCAGATGGGGTTCGAGGCGGGCCCAGCGGCGTTTCAGATCGTCCATCCTGGACATACGCCGCAGCGGCGCGCCGAAAACCAGCCCCCCTTGCGGATTTCGATATTTCGATATATCTGAAAACTTGTGAATAGATATATCGAAAAGGAAGCGATGATGAGGACCACGGGGATGTTCCACGGCCGCAACGGATGCGGCGAAAAACATGGCCGTCACGGCGGCTTCGGCCACGCCTTCGGGCGAGGCATGCGCGGCGGACGCGGCGCGGGCTTCGGTCCGGGCTGGGGCGGCGAAGGGCGAGGGCGCGGCCATGGGCCCGGACGCCACGGCGGCGGCCGCCTGTTCGACCACGGGACCCTGCGCTGGGTCCTGCTGTCGCTGATCGCCGAAAAGCCCAGCCACGGCTATGAGTTGATCAAGGCGGTCGAGACGAAACTGGGCGGCGCCTATTCGCCCAGCCCCGGCGTCATCTATCCCAGCCTGACCCTGCTGGAGGAAATGGGCGCGCTGGACTCCGAGGCCCAGGGCGGCAAGAAACTCTATTCGATCACCGAGGCCGGGCGCGCCCTGCTGGCCGAGAACGAGGCGATCCTGCGCGCCGCCGAGGCGACGATGGACAAGTTCGCCGCCCGCGCCCTCAGGCCGACCGCCATCCAGGACGCCATCGGCCGCCTGCGCCACACGATTCACGGCCGTCTGACGGGCGAGACCGCCCTGACCGAGGCCCAGATTCAGGCCATCGCCGCCATACTGAACGAGGCCGCCGACAAGGTGGAACAGGCATGACCGGGCTCTTGCGCATCCCGCGTCGCGTGCGGCACGAACTGAAGTTCCGCACCCTGGCCGTCGCCTCGATCGAGGATCTGACGCCGACCTATCGCCGCATCGTGCTGGAAGGCGCGGATCTGGACGGCTTCGTCTCCCTGGGCTTCGACGACCATGTGAAGATCTTCCCGGTCGCCGAGGGTCAGGCGCCGGTCCTGCCGACGCTCGGGCCGGACGGTCCAGTCTTCGCCGAGCCGCGCCCGGTGATGCGCGACTACACCCCCCGCGCCTATGACGCCGCCGCCCGTCGCCTGACCCTGGACTTCGTCACCGGCCACGGCGGTCCGGCGACCGAATGGGCCATGGCGGCGAAGACCCGCTCGGTCCTGGGGGTGGGGGGGCCGCGCGGCTCCTTCATCGTCCCCACCGCCTATGCCGATCATGTGCTGATCGGCGACGAGACCGCCCTTCCGGCCATCGCCCGCCGTCTGGAGGAACTGCCCGCCGACGCACGCGCCCATGTGGTGGTCGAGGTTGCGGATATGGAGTCGACCTGGACCTTCGAAAGCGCCGCAGATGTCGCCTTTACCTGGGCGATCCGCGACGGCGCGCCCCGAGGCCGTTCCGACGCCTTGCTGACGGCGGCGGATCGGGCCCTGACCGAGGTGGATCGCAAGGACGCCTATGTCTGGATCGCCGCCGAATCCGCCGTGGCCAAGGCCCTGCGCACACGCGTGCTGGCGCTCGGCTTTTCGGCCAAGTCCGTGAAGGCGGCAGGCTATTGGCGCCTCGGCGGCGCCGGCGCCCACGAGGTCATCGAGGATTGATCCCCGCCACGCGCAGGGTCAGATTCAGCCGTCCCCCGCCCGGGATCAGGCGCGACGAGCCCGCCAGGACGCGGTCGACCCCGTGCCGGGCCAGTCGCGCCGGCCCGGTCAGGGCGCAGACGTCGCCGCTGTCCAGCCGCAGCGTCGCAGTGCGACCGCCCTCGACCGCCCCGATACGGAACAGGGCCGCCTCGCCCAGCGACACCGAAAGAACCGGAGCCGTCAGGTCCGCCTCGTCCCTGTCCTGGTGCAGGCCCATCTTCGCCCCCTCGCGGTACAGATTGACCAGACAGGCGTCCGGCTGCTGAGGCCCGCCGACGGTCGCCCGCCACAAGTCGAGCAGCACCGGCGGAATATCCGGCCAGGCCCGCCCGGTCTGCGGGTGCGTCGGCTGATAGCGATAGCCGCTGCGGTCCGAGACCCAGCCCAGCGGCCCGAAATTGCTCATCTGCACCGAAAACGGCCGCCCGCCAGGGGTGATCGGCCGATAAAGGGGCGCAGCCTCCAGACGCGCGAACACGGCATCGACCAGATCGGCCTGGGCCGGACCGTCCAGGGCGCCGGGCCACAGGCGGAAGCCTTGAACGGCGGTTTGGACCTCTGAAATCATGCTGAAACCGGGGACATGGCCTCATCCTGCGGGAAAACCGGGGCCGGCGCATCGCTGAATCGCAGAACGCCCTTGCAGCCGTATGGGACTTTCCCATATCGGGGCCAGCTTCGGAGAAACCCCGAGAAATTTGGGGCTATCCGGCACCATCACGCCAACCCACAGGGGGCGGTCACGCGCGGCGCTTCATCGAAGGCCGCCGCATCGCCCGCCGATACGGAGAGAACAGTACGCCCATGGCCAAGATTATCGGCATCGACCTCGGCACCACCAACTCCTGCGTGGCCGTCATGGACGGCAAGAACCCCAAGGTCATCGAGAACGCCGAAGGCGCCCGCACCACCCCCTCGGTGGTCGCCCTTCAGGACGGCGGCGAGACCCTGGTGGGTCAGCCGGCCAAGCGTCAGGCCGTCACCAACCCGGCCAACACCTTCTTCGCCATCAAGCGCCTGATCGGCCGCAACTTCGACGATCCCGTCGTGGCGAAGGACAAGGGCATGGTGCCCTATGAGATCGTCAAGGGTCCGAACGGCGACGCCTGGGTGCGTGCGCACGGCAAGGACTATTCGCCCCAGCAGATTTCGGCCTTCACCCTGACCAAGATGAAGGAGGCCGCCGAGGCCTATCTGGGCGAGAAGGTGACCCAGGCCGTCATCACCGTTCCGGCCTATTTCAACGACAGCCAGCGCCAGGCCACCAAGGACGCCGGCAAGATCGCCGGCCTGGAAGTCCTGCGCATCATCAACGAGCCGACCGCGGCCGCCCTGGCTTATGGCCTGGAGAAGAACGACGGCCAGAAGATCGCCGTCTATGACCTGGGCGGCGGCACCTTCGACGTCTCGATCCTGGAGATCGGCGACGGCGTCTTCGAGGTGAAGTCGACCAACGGCGACACCTTCCTGGGCGGCGAGGACTTCGACGTGCGCCTGGCCGACTATCTGGCCGACGAGTTCAAGAAGGAACAGGGCGTTGACCTGCGCCAGGACAAGCTGGCCCTGCAGCGCCTGCGCGAAGAGGCGGAGAAGGCCAAGAAGGAGCTCAGCTCCACGACCCAGTACGAGGTCAATCTGCCCTTCATCACCATGAACGCCTCGGGCCCGCTGCACCTGAACATCAAGCTGTCGCGCGCCAAGCTGGAGGCCCTGGTCGACGACCTGGTCGCCCGCACCATCGAGCCGTGCAAGAAGGCGCTGGCCGACGCCGGCCTGAAGGCCTCGGACATCGACGAGGTCGTCCTGGTCGGCGGCATGACCCGCATGCCCAAGGTGCAGGAGGCCGTGAAGGCCTTCTTCGGCAAGGAGCCGCACAAGGGCGTGAACCCCGATGAAGTCGTGGCCCTGGGCGCCGCGGTTCAGGCCGGGGTTCTGCAGGGCGACGTCAAGGACGTGCTGCTGCTGGACGTGACGCCCCTGACCCTGGGCATCGAGACCCTGGGCGGCGTCTTCACCCCGCTGATCGAGCGCAACACCACCATCCCGACCAAGAAGAGCCAGACCTTCTCGACCGCCGACGACAACCAGTCGGCCGTGACGATCCGGGTCTTCCAGGGCGAGCGCCCGATGGCGGCGGACAACAAGCTCCTGGGTCAATTCGACCTGATGGGCATCCCCCCGGCGCCGCGCGGCATGCCGCAGATCGAGGTCGCCTTCGACATCGACGCCAACGGCATCGTCAACGTCTCGGCCAAGGACAAGGCGACCAACAAGGAGCAGTCGATCCGCATCCAGGCCAACGGCGGCCTGTCGGACGCCGACATCGACAAGATGGTCAAGGAAGCCGAGGCCAACGCCGCCGCCGACAAGGCCCGCAAGGATCTGGTCGAGGCTCAGAACGCCGCCGACAGCCTGATCCACTCGACCGAAAAGGCCCTGGCCGACCACGGCGACAAGGTCGAGGCCGACGTCAAGACCGCGATCGAGACCGCTCTGGCCGACCTGAAGACCGCCCGCGAGGGTACGGACGCCGAGGACATCCGCGCCAAGACCAACACCCTGGTCCAGGCCTCGATGAAACTGGGCGAAGCCATGTACGCCGCCCAGCAGGGCGCGCCCGCCGAAGGCCAGCCGGCTGACGACGGCGTGGTGGATGCGGAGTTCGAGGACGTCTCGGACTCCGACGAGAAGAAGAGCGCCTGATCCGCAACAGGCCGCTGAAATGATACGGCCCCGCTTGTCTTGCGATAGGCGGGGTCTTTTCATGAAACTTGCATCAAGCGTTCCGGCCCCCATGTCAGCCGGGACACCGCCTTTTCCAGAGCCCGCAGAGGTTCGGGCCGGGCGGCAGGGGAAGTAATGAGGACTGACGCCCGATGGCGCGTGACTATTACGAAATTCTGGGCGTCGAGCGGACGATCGACGCCGCCGGCCTGAAATCGGCCTATCGCAAGCTGGCCATGATCCACCACCCGGACCGGAACGGCGGCTCGGAAGAGTCCATGGCCAAGTTCAAGGAGATTTCCGAGGCCTATACGGTCCTGTCCGACGACCAGAAGCGGGCGGCCTATGACCGGTTCGGCCACGCCGGGGTCAACGGCGGCGGGGGCGGCAATCCCTTCGGCCAGGGCCAGGGCTTCTCCGACCTCAACGACATCTTCTCCCAGGTCTTCGGCGACGCTTTCGGGGACGCCTTCGGCGGCCGCCAGGGCCGCGGCCAGCAGGGCGGACCGCGCCGCGGCTCGGACCTGCGCTACGACCTGGAGATCTCGCTGGAGCAGGCCTATCGCGGGGCCGAGGTCCAGATCGACGTGCCCGCCACCCTGACCTGCGAGACCTGCGAGGGTTCGGGGGCCAAGCCGGGCACCAAGCCCGTCACCTGCACCACCTGCAACGGCGCCGGACGCGTGCGCCAGGCCAACGGCTTCTTCCAGGTCGAGCGGACCTGCCCCCGCTGCCACGGCGCGGGCCAGATGATCGCCGACCCGTGCACGACCTGCCACGGGCACGGCCAGGTGCGGAAGACCCGCACCCTGAACCTGAAGATCCCCGCCGGCGTCGATGACGGCTCGCGCATCCGCCTGACCGGCGAGGGCGACGCCGGCCAGCGCGGCGGCCCGCGCGGCGACCTGTACGTCTTCCTGTCGGTGACGCCACACGACCTGTTCGAGCGCGACAACCTCGACCTGCTGGTCACCGTGCCCGTGCCGATGACGGTGGCGGCTCTGGGCGGCGAGATCGACGCCCCCTGCCTGGTCTCCGACGCCTGCGACGGCAAGTGCAAGGCCGCCGTCCAGGTGCCCGCCGGCGCCCAGACCGGCAAGACCGTGCGGATCAAGGGCAAGGGCATGCCCCATCTGAACGGCCGCGCGCGCGGCGATCTGGTCGTCGAACTGTTCGTCGAAACCCCCACCGACCTGACCCCGCGTCAGAAGGAATTGCTGCAAGAGCTTGCCCTGTCCTTCGGCGAGGCGCAGAACCCCCGGAATTCCAGCTTCGCCGGCAAGGCGAAGCGCTTCTGGGCCGACATCCTGGGCAGCCAGGATGCGGACGGGTCGAAAGAGAACGCGGTTTGAGCGCCATCTTCCACGCCGGCATTTCCGGCTATCGCGGCCGGATGGGTCGCGCGGTGTCACAGGTTCTGGATGCGCGCGAGGACGTCGTCGTCGCCGCCCGGTTCGACTGGGGCGAGACCGCCGACATCTCCCTGTGCGACGTCATCATCGACTTTTCGACGCCGGACGCCTCGGTCGCCCTGGCCCAGTCTGCGGCCGAGCGCGGCGGCCCGGCCCTGGTCATCGGCTCCACCGGCTTCACCCCGGCCCAGGAGGCCGAGCTGATGAAGGCCGCCGAGAAGATCGCCATCGTCAAGAGCGGCAACTTCTCCCTGGGCGTGAACATCCTGATCGGCCTGGTCCAGCACGCGGCCCAGCGTCTGGACGCCCAGGACTGGGACATCGAGATCACCGAGGCCCACCACCGCCGCAAGGTGGATTCTCCGTCCGGCACCGCCCTGATGCTGGGCGAGGCCGCCGCCGAGGGCCGCTTCACGGACCTGGCCGAGATCCGCTCCAAACCCTATGACGGCGTCCAGGGCGAGCGCGAGACCGGCAAGATCGGCTTCTCCTCGATCCGGGGCGGCGGCATCATCGGCGAACATACGGTGCTGTTCGCCTCGGAAGACGAGGTCCTGACCCTCAGCCATTCGGCCATCGACCGGTCGCTTTTCGCCAAGGGGGCTGTGGCGGCGGCCGCCTGGGTCCGCACCCGCCGCGCCGGCCTTTACGACATGCAGGACGTGCTGGGCTTCCGGCAGGCTTGAAGCCGCGCCCGGCCGCCCGAGCCCGCTGAACTCAGTGCAGCACCCTGCGGCGCCCGAAGGCCGCGCCCGTCAGCAAGGTCTTGATGAAGAAGAAGACGGCGATGACGATGGCGTAGCCCAGGAACAGGGCCAGGCCCGTCAGCCAAAACCCCGCCGTCAGGATGGCCGGCAGGGCGAAGTCGCCGCCGTTCAGGACGGGCAGGACGGCCAGGACGATCAGATGAACCAGGGTCGCCCCCAAGGCCGTTGAGCCCAAGGATCGCCAGTCGACCATCATCAGGGCGGCGATCACGGCGATGATCAGACCCATGACCTGATTGACGCCGTCGAAACCGGCGCTGGCCAGGCCCAAGAGGCCGTTCAGAAATTGACCGATCTGATCCAGCAGATTTTCCATAGAGCGCCTCCGAACCCTGTCGATGTTGCAGCGAAGCTTGCCGATCCGGAGGCTTAACGCGGCCGGATGGAAATCGCTCCGCCGGGGTGGGCGGCGGCGACGCGAAGGCCTATGGGTTCCTGCGACAGGAGCGGCATGAGCAAGACGACCGGAAGCGAAGACATTGCGAGGGGCATCGCCCTTCGAATCGCCGCGGCGGGCGCCTTTTCCATCATGGCGGCGGTTCTGAAACTGGCCTCCCTGGACGGGGTCACCGCGCCGGAGATGCTGTTCTACCGCGCCTTCTTCGGCCTGCCGGTGGTGTTGATCTGGGTGCTGACCCAGCCGGGCGGCCTGGCGGGCCTGGCCACGCGCCGCCCCCTGGCGCATCTGGGCCGCAGCGCCCTGGGCGTCGCCTCCATCCTGTGCGTCTTCCAGACCCTGACGCTTCTGCCGCTGGCCGAGGCCACGACCATCAGCTTCACCGCCCCGATCTTCGCCACCATCCTGTCCTTCCTCATTCTGAAGGAGGCGGTCGGCCCCCGGCGCTGGGCGGCGGTAGCGGTCGGATTCATCGGCGTGCTGATCGTCACCCGCCCCCTGTCGCTTGTTTCCGGGGCGAACTCAGCCCCCTTGCCTTTGGCCGGCGTCGGCTTCGGCCTGGCCGCCGCCCTTCTGACGGCGGCGGTCACGATCACCCTGCGGCAGCTGCGCGACACCGAACATGTGGCGGCGATCGTCTTTTGGTTCTTCGTCTGCTCGTCCATCGTCGGCGCCCTGCTTCTGCCCTTCGTCGGCCGGATGCACGCCCTGACGACCTTCGCCCTCCTGGCCGGGTCGGGCCTGGCGGGCGGCGTCGCCCAGCTGTTGATGACCGCCTCCCTGCAAAAGGCGCCCGTCGCCGTCGTGGCCCCGTTCGACTATCTGCAGATTCTCGGCGCCGTCGCCTTCGGCGCCTGGCTGATGAAGACCACCCCGACCGCCGACACCCTGGCCGGCGCCGCCCTGATCGCCGCCAGCGGCCTCTATACGGCTTGGCGTGAACGTGTCCGCCGCCGCCAGGCCCTGTTGCAGACGACCGCCCCGCCCGTCTGAGGTTTACAGACCGGGGTTTCGGTCCTAGACAGCTTAGCTGTGACCCTCTCCATGACCAAAGCGATTACCCTGAAAACCACCGGCTTCGGCGGGGCGGTTTCGGGTATGCGCGAGGTCTGAAGCGCCCACTCGAACCCAGCCCCGCCGATGCGCGGGGCGGTCGATCCGGCTGAACCCCGCGCCTCCACCCTCCCAGGAGACGCCTGAATGTCCTTTTCCCCGTCCAACCCGCCCCACGTCGGTATCGTCGGCGCCACCGGCCTCGTCGGCGAGATGATGCGCGGCCTGCTGGCCGAGCGGAACTTCCCTCTGGCCTCGCTGCGCCTGTTCGCCTCGGCCCGGTCGGCCGGTAGGACGATCCGCTTCGGCGAGACCGAGATCGTGGTCGAGGATGCGGCGACCGCCGACTACGCCGGTCTGGACATCGTCTTCTTCTCGGCCGGCGGGGATACGTCCAGGGCCCTGGCGCCCAAGGTGGCGGCCGCTGGGGCGGTGGTGATCGACAACTCGTCCGCCTGGCGCAGCGACCCCCAGGTGCCGCTGGTGGTGGCCGAGGTGAACCCCCACGCCCTGGCTGACCTGCCCAAGGGGATCATCGCCAACCCCAACTGCACCACCATGGCCGCCATGCCGGTGCTGAAGCCCCTGCATGACGCGGCGGGGCTGAAGCGCCTGACCGTCTCGACCTATCAGGCCGTCTCGGGCGGCGGGATCGAGGGCATTCGCGTGCTGGAGGACCAGGCGCGCGCCATCGTGGGGCAGGGCGCGGCCCTGGCCCGCGACGGCGGGGCCGTGGACTTCGGCGCGCCGGAAAAGTGGGTCGTGCCGATCGCCGCCAATGTGGTGGCCCTGAACTACAAGCTGGGCGAGGACGGCTATACCGACGAGGAGCTGAAGCTGCGGGACGAGAGCCGCAAGATCCTGGACATTCCCGGCCTGCCGGTCTCGGGCACCTGCGTCCGGGTGCCGGTCTTCACCGGCCACTCCCTGTCGATCAACGCCGAGTTCGAGCGCGCGATGTCGGTCGAGACGGCGCTGGACTTGCTGGCTCAAGCGCCGGGCGTGGTGGTCACGGCCGTGCCGAACCCGCTGGAGGCCGCAGGCCAGGACCCAGTCTTCGTCGGTCGGGTGCGTCCCGACCCGACGGTCGAGCACGGCCTGGCTCTGTTCGTCTCGAACGACAATCTGAGGAAGGGCGCGGCCCTGAACGCGGTTCAGATCGCCGAGGTGCTGGTTCAGCAGCGCGGCTGACCGGTCTAGGCGGGGTTCAGTCGTAGCGCACGCCGCTGAGATAGAGCCCCGCCGAGGGGGCGACGGGGCCGCACCGGGCGCGGTCCTTCGCCTCCAGCGCCGCCTTGACGTCACGGGCGGTCCAGCGGCCCAGACCCACCTCCACCAGGGTGCCGGCCATGGACCGGACCTGGCGGTGCAGGAAGCTGCGGGCCTGAAAGACCAGATGCACCTCCTCGCCGAACCGGCTGACGCGCGCCACGTCCAGGGTCTTGACCGGCGACTTGGACTGGCAGCCCACGTCGCGGAAGGTGGTGAAGTCGTGCAGGCCGACCAGAACCTGGGCCGCATGGTGCATGGCCTCGGCGTCCAGGCTCTTCTTGACGTGCCAGACCCGGTCCCGCTCCAAAACGGGTTGAGGACGGCGGTTCAGGATCCGGTACAGATAACCCCGGCCGGTCGCGGAGAACCGCGCGTGCCAGTCGGGATCGGGCGCGTATTCGGCCGCCAGGACGCAGACGTCCTGTTTGATCAGATGGGCGTTGACGGCGTTCAGCACCGTATCGACCGGCCAGTCGCGCTCCAGATCGGCATGGATCACCTGGGCCGTCGCATGGACGCCCGTGTCGGTGCGGCCGGCGGCGGCGATCCGCACCCGCTCGCCTGAAAAGGCCAGTATGGCGGCCTCGACCGCGCCCTGCACCGTCGGCTGGTCCTCCTGAGCCTGAAAGCCGTTGTAGGCCGTGCCGTCGTATTCCAGGGTCAGCTTGTAGCGCGGCATCAGCCGAGCACAGTCCCGGCCGGCAGGGCAAAGCCGCGCAGCATCTCATCGGCCGATTGCGCCGCCTTGCCCTCGCGCTGAACCCGGATCAGCCGCACAGCGCCGGTCCCGCAGGCCACGGTCAGGGCGTCGTCCAGCACGGTTCCAGGCGCGCCCGATCCCTCCGCCAGGGCCGACAGCAGGGCCTTGATCCGAACCGGGCCGGCTTCCGAGGGGGCCTCGAACCAGGCGCCGGGGAAGGGCGACAGGCCGCGGATATGGGCGTCCACCTCGGCCGCCGGGCGGGTCCAGTCGATGCGGGCCTCGGCGGGGGTGATTTTCCGGGCGTAGGTGGGTTCGCCGACCTGTTCGGTTGGCGCGACGCCGCCGCGCTCGATGGCGGCCAGGGCGCGGGGCCACAGGGCGGCGCCGACATGGGCCATGCGCTCGGACAGGCTGGCGGCCGTGTCGTCGGGCCGGATGTCCATGATTTCGCTGAGCAGGATCGGCCCTTCGTCCAGGCCCAGGCTCATCTGCATGATCTGGACCCCGGTCTCGGCATCGCCGGCCATGATGGCCCTCTGGATCGGCGCGGCCCCGCGCCAGCGGGGCAGCAGCGAGCCGTGCAGGTTCAGGCAGCCCAGTCGGGGCGCGGCCAGCACCTGGGCGTTCAGGATCTGGCCGTAGGCGACGACGCAGGCGGCGTCGAGGTCCAGGCTCTGGAAGTCGGCGACGGCCTCGGGCGACTTCATGCTCTCGGGCGTGAAGACCGGCAGACCCATGGTCTCGGCGAAGGCGTGAACCGGCGACGGCGTCAGCTTCCGGCCCCGGCCCTTCGGGCGCGGCGGCTGCGAATAGACGGCGACGATCTCGTGGCCCGAGGCGAGAAGCTCGGCCAGGGACGGCACGGCGAAATCTGGAGTTCCCATGAAGGCAAGGCGCATGGGCTCGCCTTTAGAGGTTTACTGCCAGCGGGTGAAGACGCCGCCGCCCTCATCCCACTCGCCGCCGGCGTCCAGGGCGTCGTCGAAATCGAGCAACCGGTCCAGCAGCAGGCCCGCCACCACGCCCAGCAAGGCCACGCCGGCGAGGGTCGCGACCCCGGCGACGCCAATCTTCTGGCTGCGCGTCAAGCGACGGCGCCCTTGGGTGTCGATGACCAGGGGCTGGCCGCGCCGGATGGGGCGAGGGTTGCGCTTCGTCATCAGGCGGCGATCCTGTCCTTGGCGGCCTTCTTGACCTTGGTCACGGCGCGTTCCCGCTTCAGCCGCGACAGGTGGTCGATGAAGAGCACGCCGTTAAGATGGTCCATCTCGTGCTGGATGCAGACGGCGTAGAGGCCCGAAGCCTCTTCCTCCACCGACTGACCGTCACGGTTCAGATAGCGAATGCGGACGCGGGCCGGGCGTTCCACCTTGTCGAAATACTCGGGGATGGACAGGCAGCCCTCTTCATAGGTGTAGAGTTCGTCCGACGCCCACAGAATCTCAGGATTGGCGAAGAAGCGCGGGTTCCGGCGCGCCTCGGCGGCCTCCGGCGTGTCTTCCTCTTCCGTTTCGCAGACCGTTCCGTCGCGATCGCCCAGGTCCATGACGATGACCCGGTCCAGGGCGCCGACCTGAACGGCGGCCAGGCCGATGCCCGGCGCCGCGTACATGGTCTCCAGCATGTCGTCCATCAGGGCGCGCACGGCGTCATCGACAGCGGCCACCGGCTGGGACACCTGTTTCAGGATCGCCAGGTCGGCGGCATTGTCGATGGTGAGGATACGTCGGATGGCCATGGTCGGGACGTAGGCGCGACCTGGCGACAGGTCAAGATTTCCGCCGTCGGAGGGGCCTGCCCCCTCAAGCGCGCAGGATGACGCTCAAGACCCCCCACACCGTCCAGCCGACGGCGCAGGCCAGGACGACGGCGCCCAGACCCATGGCCTTAAAACGGCTCTTGGCCAGGGCTGCGAATCTTTGAGGGTCCTCAGCGCGGCGAATCGTCTGACGCCGATGGCCGCGCGTCTGGATTTCGCCGGAGGAGACCGCGCGAATCCAAGGGATGGCTTCGCGCAGGATCAGAAACAGACCGGCGACATAGGCAGCGATGATGATCATGACGTCCCCCGGTCGAAACTAGTCTGAAGCCGGAGACGGAGTCGAGGCCTGGCGGGCGGCCTGCGGCTCTATTCCTTGCCCGGCAGGGGGCGCGGCTTGCGGTTCTGGTCGATGGCCACATAGGTGAAGACGCCCTGGGTCACGCGCACAGACGTAGCCAGCGGCTGACCGCGCGACCGCTTCCAGGCCTCGACATGGATGCGGATCGAGGTGCGGCCCGTGCCGATGACCTTGGCGTAGATGCTGACCTCGTCGCCGACGGAGACGGGCTGGTGAAACACCATGCCGTCCAGGGCCACGGTGGCGCAGCGTCCCTGGGCCAGTTCAAAGGCAGGAGTCGCGCCGGCCACGTCCATCTGGGCCAGCAACCAGCCGCCGAAGATGTCGCCTTCGGGGTTGGTGTCGGCCGGCATGGCGATGATCCGGCCGACCGGCTGGGTTTCGGGGGGGAACTGGGGCGCGTCGGACATGGGAGGCTCTGGCGTTCGAGGACAGCTCGCTCTTAGATCAAGTTTGCGCGATACAAAACAGAGCCGGCAATATTGTTGCGAGTTACGCCGCCTGCAGAAACGGGCCGCCCGCCTCAGCCCGGCTTGGCGGGCTTATACGCCGTTGCAGCGGAGGCGGCCTTGGACCGGCGCTTCCTAGGGGGCATGGCTGCCGGTTCGGTCGAGGGTTTGGCCGAAGGCTTGCGGGGCGTCTTGCGGGGCTTGGGTGCGGGTGGGGCCGCCGACGCAGGCGCGGCCTTGGCGTCCCTCAACGCCCGCCAGGCCCCGCCGAGTTCCATGGCGACCAGCAGATGATCTTCGGTCAGAACACCCCTCCGCGCGAGGCGCAGATCGGCGATCTCGTTCAGCAACCGTGACGCCGCGCGCAGGTCGGGACGATCGGATCGCGCGCCCAGGTCCTGAAGCCGGGCGAAGCGCCAACCCGTCTCCGGCGGATGCTCCAAGGCCAGGGCGAATCGCACCTGAGGCGTCAGATTCGCAGCGACGAAATCCCAGACGGTCTGGTTCGGCGCCCGACGATAATGGCCGGGGCGGGTCGGGAGGCCGGCGCGGGCGTAGACCTCCAGGGCGCCCGCCTCGATCTCGTCCAGCGCCTGATCCAGAGGCGAGGGAGCCTCCGAGGGGATTTCCGCAGGACGGACGAAGGGGTCTGGGGCGCCGGCCGGATCGACCATATCAGTCGCGACTGCGGCGGCGCGCCCCGTCAGCCGGGACAGAAGGGCGCGCCACGCCTGCACGGGCGTCAGTCGACGTTGATCGCGCTGGTCACCGACACGTCATAGACGACGCGGGTCACGCTCTGAACGAACTCGAAGAATTTGCGCGCCTCTGCCGCGCCGGCCAGGGGCACATAGATCACGTCCTCGGGCATGATCTCCAGATTGGTGGCGGCGAAGACATTGGCGGCGTTGTTGAAGTCCAGCTGATAGACCACCGGCACCCCCTTGGGCGTGGCCGGCTGGTTGATCCCCAGAGCCTGGGCCACCTCCGGTCGCTCGAAGCGGAAGACCATAACGCGCCGGGCGTTGGCGGTGGCGGTGTTCAGCCCTCCGACCTTGGACATGGCACCCGTCAGGGTCATGGGTCCGGCGGGCATGTCGACCTGCGTGACGGCGTTCAGAGCGCCGAAGGTGGAGAACCGACGCGGCTTGTACTGGACGTTGATCACGTCGCCCCTTTGCAGGCGCACGTTCTCGCTGAACTCGGTCGTCACGGCCGACAGGGGGGCGGTGTAGGTCTGCCCGCCGCGCTGGATGCTGATCGTCAGATCGTCAGTCGGGCGGGCCGATCCGCCGGCGGCGGCGATGACGTCCAGAATCCGGTCGCTGTTGACGCCCAGCGGCGCACGCCCCGGCTGGCGAACGTCGCCCAGGACGTTGACGGTGTTGGAGGCGTTGCCGGAGATCCCCACCAGAACCTGGGGATTGGCGACCTTGCCGACCAGGGCGCGGCGGATCGCGGCCGCCGCCTGGGTCGAGGTCAGGCCGACGACGCGGACCGGACCGGCGAAGGGCACGGAGACCGAGCCGCTGCGATCGACCGTGACGCCCGGAAGGGCCTGGGAACCGCCGGACAGGCTGGGAACCGTGCGCGCCGAAGCCGACGTCCCGCCCAGGCTGCCGCCGAACAGGGCGCCGGAGGGATCATAGATCGAGATCGCCAGCGTATCGCCCTCGCCGATCACATCGACCGGCTGTTCGCTGGAAGCGGCCGCCAGGGTGCCGAAGAACTGAGGCGGCACCGCCTTCATCCGCTCCGTCACCTCATAGGTCAGGGGCACGAGGGCGTAGCTGCCCAGGGCCTGGGCTGTAGAGGCCCCAGCGTCGATGGAAGCGCCCGAGGGCCCGTCGCGCGGCAGGGTGGAGCACCCGCTCAGGATGGCGACGATGGCAAGCGGCAGGATGGTGCGAGTCATGGAAACGGATCGGCCCTTGTTCGCGCGTTGATTACCCGCCTTTCGCACCGCCCGCCAGAGGCGAGGCCGCCGCCAGGCCGACCGCCCGAGCGACGATGTCGAAATGGGCTTCCCACGACGGCGCAGCGCGACCTTCCGAGGCGGCGGGCGGAGACGTCATGGTCGCCCGCTCGATCGCCGCCAGCCAGCCCAGCCCGTCCAGGGGATCGATCAACTCGGCTTGGGGCGTCAGTTCCCTGTGCGGCGGAATGTCGGAGGCGATCAGGGGGCGGCCCATGGCCACCGCCTCGACCGCAGGCAGGTCGAACCCCTCGACCGACGAGGGCGCCAGCACCGCCCGCGCGCCCCGCATCAGGCGCGCCAGCACCTCGTCGGACAGGTTGGCCGCCTGGTGAACGATCCCCCGCAGATTGGGCGAGCGCTGCAGATGATCCAGCACCGCCTCATTCTCCCAGCCGTAGCGCCCGACCAGGACCAGGGAGGGGGTGCGTTCGCCCAGCCGTTCCTCCAGCCGCCGCCACAAGGTCAGCAACAGGGCCAGGTTCTTTCGCGCCTCTATGGTGCCCACATGGACGAAATAAGGACGGCTGGTCGCCACCGCATCGCCGGCGACGAAGGCCGGTTCCAGGCCCAGGTGCGCCACATGGACCGGCGGCTGCGGCAAACCTTCTCGCGCCGCAAAGGCCCGCAACTCGTCGCGGGTATAGGCCGAGTTGACGATCACCCGACTGGCGTGACGCAGGGCGTGGGTCACTCGGGCGTGGTGTTTGGCGCCGTCGCCCGGCCGACAGAACTCCGGATGGGTGATGGGGATCAGATCATGGATCAGAACGACCCGTTCCACACCCGCCGCTTCCAGATCCCTCAGAGCGTCGGCCTGATGCAGGGTCGTATGGCCCACGTTCAGATAGAGGTCGGCGGCCGGCAGGGGCGCGACGTGACGGGATTTGAAGAACTGTTTCAACACCCGTCCCTTGTCCGCCGGCTTCTCACGCTCCGGCGGGGGCGGGGGACTGATGACAGACTCTGCGGGTCGGGCGGGGGCGGCCAGAGCCTCGAGCAACAAGGCTTCATGCGCCACGTCGGCGGGGGCGACGCCCGCCCCGCTCCAACGCGCGCGCAGATCGACCACGAAGTCCCGGAACCACTCGGGCTGGACGGCGACCAGGCGGTTCTTGCGCCCGCGAACCGGCAGGGTGACGACGTCGGGCCGTGACAGCAGCCATTCGGCATAGGCCAGACAGACACGATCGACGCCGGTGGGGGCGGAACGTTCGGCCCGGCTCATCAGCCGGCTGGCGTCATAGAGGATACGCATCATCAGCGGCTCAGGCGACGTAGCCGGCCTGCATCAGTTCCGCGATATGGACGATGGCGGTCGGCCGCCCCTCCTCCACCACAAACAGATTGGAAATCTTGTTCGCGGTCAGCAGGTCGACGACGTCGCTCATCCGCGCGTCCGGATCGACCGTGATCGGATTGGCCCCCATGATGTCGGCGGCGGTCAGGCCGGTGATGTCGCGCTGGAAGGCGCGACGCAGGTCGCCGTCGGTGACGATCCCCGCCAAGGCGCCGTCCGCCTTCAAGACGGCGACCGCCCCCTTTCGGCCTTCCGTAATGGCTGAGACCACTTCGCTGAAGCTGGCGTTCAGCGGCACGCTGGCCGGGGCCGCGGCGTTGTCGCCCATCCATTCCCGCACGCTTTGCAGGCTCATGCCCAAGGCGCCGCCGGGGTGGTGCAGACCGAAATCCAGGGCGCTGAACCCGCGCCGGTCCATCAGCACCATGGCCAGGGCGTCGCCCAGGGCCAGGGTCATCAGGGTCGAGGTGGTCGGCGCCAGGCCGTTCGGACAGGCCTCAGCCACCTTGGGCATGGTCAGGCAGACCGCGGCGTTGCGTCCCAGGAAACTGGTCGGACGCTGGGTGATGGCGATGACCGGAATGCCGTTGCGCTGGCAGAAGATCAGCGGATCGCGCAGTTCGCGGCTCTCGCCCGAGTTGGAGATGGCCAGGACCGTCACATCCGGTCGCAGCATGCCCAGGTCGCCGTGGCTCATCTCCGCCGGATGGACGAAGAAGGCGTTGGTGCCGGTGGACGCCAGGGTGGCGGCGATCTTGCCGCCGATGTGGCCGGACTTGCCGATGCCGGTGACGACCACATAGCCGGGGCGGCTCATGATCACATCCACCGCCCGCGCGATCGAGACGTCGATCATCCGCTCCAGCGCTTCCAGCGCCTCGATGTTCAACCGCATGACCTCGCGGGCGCGCCCCGTCATGGCGGCGATGTCTTCGGGCGAGGAATGGGCGATCTCGGTCATGTTTGGTCAGGCCCGCGGCCGGGCTCTCCTTGTTTCAACGCACGGCCGCAGACAGTCCCCTCGGCGGCGCGCACCGCCTCTTTCAGACGACTTTGTCGCTTTCGGGTCAACCTTTGCCGCTTTGGCGCGTTATGGGGGCCTGGGGAAGCCGTAAAGAGTCAGATACCTATGCCGTCTCACGCCGGAGCCGCCGATCTGTTGTTGCCCCGACCGCCGGTCGCCGCCCAGGGAATCGCCCTGTTCCTCGACCTGGACGGCGTCCTTGCGCCCATGGCGCCGACGCCGGACGAGGTCGGTCCCGTGGCGCGCCGCACGGCCGTGCTGAAGGCGGTGCAGGATCGCCTCGACGGCCGGGTGGCCGTGGTCAGCGGCCGCACCATAAGAGAGATCGACCGGATCACCGACCGGGCCCTTGAATCCGCCTCGGGCGTTCATGGACTGGAGCGGCGCCTGAAAGGCGGCCCGGTCCAGAGGACGACGGCCGACGCCGCCGTCGCCAGGGCTTTGGACGCCTTTCACGCCTTCGCCGCTGACCGGCAGGGAGTGATCGTCGAGGACAAGGGAGTCTCTGCGGGCCTGCATTATCGACTGGCGCCCGACCAGGGCGCGGCGGCGCAGCGACTGGCCCGGCAGCTGCAGGCCGAGACAGGCCTGGCGCTGCAGCCTGGCCATATGGTGCTGGAGTTGAAGACGCCGGGCGCCGACAAGGGCACAGCCGTCGCCGCCTTCATGCAGGAGGAGCCGTTCAAGGGGGCGACCCCCGTCATGCTCGGCGACGACCTGACCGATGAACATGGTTTCGAGGCCGCCGCCGCCCTGGGCGGCTATGGCGTGCTCGTCGGGCCTGAGCGCGAAACCGCGGCCCGCTATCGCCTGGACGACGTGGACGACGTCCTGACCTGGCTGGAAGCGGTGGCGGGGGCCTGAATCGATGACGCCCAATCTCGATCTCTTCCCCATCGGCAACTGCGCGATCAGCGCCCTGATCGACCGTCAGGGTCGGTTCGTCTGGGCCTGCGCCCCGCGCGTCGACGGCGATCCCGTCTTTTCGGCCCTGATGAACGGAGAGGCGCCCGAGCATGGCTACTGGGCCATTGAGCTGGAGGGGCTGAAACACGTCAGCCAGGCCTATGTCCGCAATACGCCGGTGCTCAAGACCGTTCTGACGGCCGAAGACGGGGCCGCGGTGGAGATCATCGACTTCGCCCCGCGCCATCCGAAACATTCGCGAACCTACCGCCCCCTCGCCTTCGGGCGGATCATTCGACCGCTGCACGGCACGCCGCGTATCCGCGTCCGGCTGCGCCCCTCGTCCGACTGGGGCGCGCGGCGGGCGCCCCACACCTCGGGCTCCAATCACATCCGGTTCCTATGCCCGGACGTCACCTTCCGTCTGACGACCGACTGTCCCGTCTCTCACGTTCTGGAGGAGCGGATCTTTCGGCTGGAACGGCCGCACGCCTTCTTCTTCGGCCCGGACGAGGGCTATGATCAGGATGTGGGACCGGGGGTTCAGGCCGCGCTGGACCGCACGGTCGCCTATTGGCAGGACTGGGTCCGCAAACTCTATCTGCCGCTGGACTATCAGGAGGCCGTCATCCGTGCGGCCATCACCCTGAAGCTCTGCGCCTATGAAGAGACCGGCGCCATCGTCGCGGCCATGACCACCTCCGTTCCCGAATTCAAAGAGAGCGGGCGCAACTGGGACTATCGCTACTGCTGGATCCGCGACGCCTATTATACGGTGCGGGCGCTGAACCGGCTGGGGGCGGTCGACATTCTCGAGAACTACCTGGGCTATCTGCGCAACCTCGTCGACGCCTCGGCCGGCGGCCATGTCCAGCCGGTCTATGGGGTGGGGCTGGAGCCGGGCATCGGCGAGAGCATCGTCGATACGGTCGAGGGCTATCGCGGCATGAAGCCGGTGCGGATCGGCAATCAGGCCCATGAGCACCTGCAGCACGACGTCTACGGTCAGATCGTCCTGCCCCTGGTCCAGGCCTTCTATGACCAGCGCCTGCTGCGTCCCGGAACGATCGAGGATTTCCACGCCCTGGAGAAGGTCGGGGAGCGGGCCTTCGCCATGCACGACCAGACCGACGCAGGCCTGTGGGAGTTCCGCACCATCGCGCGGGTTCACACCTATTCCTCCGTCATGTGCTGGGCGGCCTGCGACCGTCTGGCCAAGGCGGCGGATCATCTGGGCCTGCAGGCCCGCGCCGACGTCTGGCGTCAGCGGGCGGCGGCCATCCGAGAGCGGATCGAGGCGGAAACCTTCCTGACGGACGAGGGGCGTTTCGCCGCCAGTTTCGGCGGGCGCGAACTGGACGCCTCCCTGCTGCAACTGACGGATCTGGGCTTTCTGGACGCGCATGATCCGCGCCAGGTGGCCACCTTCGATGCGATCGAGCGGGATCTGAAAAAAGGACCCTTCCTGTTTCGCTATGTCGAACCGGACGACTTCGGCGAGCCGGAGACCGCGTTCAACTTCTGCACCTTCTGGTTCATCGAGGCCCTGCATCAGAACGGCCGGGTGGAGGAGGCGCGCGCCATATTCGAAGAGATGCTGGCCCGTCGCACCCAGGCCGGCCTCTTGAGCGAAGACATTTCCGTCGAGGACGGGGAGCTGTGGGGCAACTACCCCCAGACCTACTCCCTGGTCGGGATCATCAATTGCGCCGTGATGTTGAGCCGATCCTGGACCGACGTGCGTTGATCTTTCTGGTCCCGGGGCTGGGATCGCTGCCGAAGTGAAGTCATGAGCCGTCTCATCGTCGTATCCAACCGGGTTTCGGCCCCGACCGATCCCGCTGCGGGCTCCGCCGGCGGCCTGGCCATGGCCCTGTCTGCGGCCCTGCGAAAATACGACGGCCTCTGGTTCGGCTGGTCTGGAGAGACGATCGACAGCTTCACCGGCGAGATGAAGGTGGAGGACCGCGCCGGCGTGACCGTCGGACTGGTCGATCTGGAGCCCCAGGACGTCGAGGAATATTACAACGGCTACGCCAACAAGACCCTGTGGCCGCTGTTCCACCACCGGATCGACCTGGCCCAGTACGAACGCTCCTACGGCGAGGGTTATGAGCGGGTGAACCGCCGCTTCGCCGAGGTTCTGGCGCCGGTGATCAAGCCGGACGACGTCATCTGGATCCACGACTACCATATGATCCCCATGGCGCGGGATCTGCGTCGTCTGGGCGTCCGCAACCGGATCGGCTTCTTCCTGCACACCCCCTGGCCGACGCGCCAGCTGCTGGTGACCCTGCCGCATCACCGGCGGCTGGTGGAGTCCATGTTCGACTTCGATCTGATCGGCTTCCATACGCGCGAATGGTGCGACCTCTTCACCGACTATGTGGTCAGCGAGGCCCAGGGCGAGCTGTTCGGTCATGGCGGGCTGGAATGTTTCGGCCGCCGGGTTCAGACCGGCGTCTTCCCCATCGGCATCGATGTGGACGGCTTCCTGGCGGCGAAGAACTCGACCCTCGGGGCCCGGACCTATGATCGGATGGCGGCCTCGGCGGCCTTCCGCGCCATGATCGTCGGCGTGGACCGGCTCGACTATTCCAAGGGGCTGGAGGAGCGGCTGCTGGGCTATGAGCAGTTTTTGCAGGACAATCCGTCGATGCGCGGCGAGGTCTTCCTGCTCCAGGTCACGCCGATCTCGCGGGACGATGTGGATTCCTATCAGGACATGCGGGCGCGGCTGGACGCCCTGGCCGGGCGGGTCAACGGGGCCTTCGCCGACATGGATTGGCAGCCGATCCGCTATCTGAACCGCACCTACCGCCGCGACCAGCTGGCGGGGATCTATCGCGCCGCCAGGGTTGGGCTGGTGACGCCGCTGCGCGACGGGATGAACCTGGTCGCCAAGGAATATGTCGCCGCCCAGAACCCCGACGATCCCGGCGTCCTGATCCTGTCCCGGTTCGCGGGGGCGGCGGAACAGATGCGTGAGGCGCTTCTGGTCAATCCCTACAGCCGCGAGGAGCTGTCGGACGCCATCCAGAAGGCCCTGACAATGCCCCTGGCCGAGCGGGTGCGGCGATGGGAGGCCCTGATGCAGGTAGTGCGCAACACCGACGTGGGGATCTGGCGCGACGCCTTCGTCAAGACCCTGCTGGCGATCGAGGGCGAACCGGAAAAGGCCCAATGGGCGGGCGCGGCCTGATCTAGCGCCGCATCTAGCGAATATCGAAGGCCAGAAGCAGGGTGCGCTGAGCCGGATTGGCGTTGTCGTCCGACACAAGGTAGAGCCGGGTCCCCTGGCCGCGCCGCTCAGCGGCGACGCCTTCGAAATTGTCCGTCGTGCCGGGCAGTTTCAGTTCGATCAGCACCGGCCCCAGCGACCCATCCGGCGCCATGCGGCGCACCCGGCCCCGCATGTCGATCGGCGGCGTATAGCGGCGCTCCACCACGAACCAGCCTTCGCCGGACGGATCGCGATCCAGACCGGTGAAGCGATAGTCGGAATCGCGGGGCGCCTCCGCCGGCGGCGAGACGACGGTGCGGCAGCCGCTGGCGGTGCAGTCCCAGACCCCGCCGCCTTCGCCCACCGCGCGCCAGCCCTGGGTTTGGCCCAGCGAGGCGGCGAGACCCTCCATGCCTTCATTGTCCGCAAAGGCTGCGTCGGGCGCGGAAACGGGACGAGGCGCACGAATGGCCGACAACGGGCCATAGTTCCAAATTCGATGGCGACGTTCGAAGCTGATCAACAGGTCGCCGGAGCGGGTCAAAGCCAGCCCTTCCGCATCGCCGTCGATCTTGGCGGCGATGGGCCGTCCGTCTTCCAACGTCAGTTCGCGCGACGCCAGTCTGTCCAAGCCGATCAGACGGCCGCGCGCGTCCAGGCGCAAGACGCCGCGAACCAGATCCCCCGCGTCGGACACGGCGATAAAGCCGCCGTCGCCGCTCAGTTTGAGATCGGAAAGCCCGTGCAGCGGCGATCCCAGGCCGGCGACGATCTCGATCCCGCCCGCGAAACGCACGCCGGGCGCCAGGACGGCCCCGGGCAGGCCCAGACCGACCGGCTTCAACGCGGCGGCGGCGAAGGACCAGCCGTCTTCGTCTGACAGGGACGGTTGTGGCGGGCCCAGAGTCGCGGCGCAGGCCGTCAGGGCCAAGGCCGCCCAGGCCGCCGCGAGACGCGGTAGACGACGTCTCATGCGGCGATCTTCTGACGCGGCCGGCGCGCGGCCGGGGCGGCGACGTCCGCCTCGAACAGCTCGGCCAGTTTTTCGGTCATGGCGCCGGCCAGCTGTTCCACGTCGACGATGGTCAGGGCCTTGCGGTACCAGCGGGTCACGTCATGGCCGATGCCGATGGCCAACAGTTCGACCGGCGAGCGATCCTCGATCTCGGCGATGACCTGGCGCAGGTGCTTGTCCAGATAGAGGGCGGCGTTGGCCGACTGGGTCGAGTCGTCGACCGGCGAACCGTCCGAGATGACCATCAGGATGCGCCGCTGCTCGGTGCGGGCCAGCAGGCGGTTGTGCGCCCATTGCAGGGCCTCGCCGTCGATGTTCTCCTTCAGCAGGCCCTCGCGCATCATCAGGCCGAGGTTCTTCTTGGCCCGGCGCCAGGGTGCGTCGGCGGCCTTGTAGATGATGTGACGCAGGTCGTTCAGCCGGCCCGGATTGGCGGGTTTGCCGGCGCTGATCCAGGCCTCGCGGCTCTGTCCGCCCTTCCAGGCCCGGGTGGTGAAGCCCAGGATCTCGACCTTGACGCCGCAACGCTCCAGCGTGCGGGCCAGAATATCGGCGCAGACCGCCGCCACCATGATCGGCCGCCCGCGCATCGAACCCGAATTGTCGAGCAGCAGGGTCACGACCGTGTCGCGGAACGGACTCTCGCTCTCGGCCTTGAAGGACAGGGGCGCGGTCGGGTCGGTGACGATCCGGGTCAACCGGGCCGTGTCCAGCATCCCCTCTTCCAGATCGAAGGTCCAGGCGCGGTTCTGCTGGGCCAGCAGCCGCCGTTGCAGCTTATTGGCCAGGCGCGAGACGAGGCTGGCCAGCAGGGTGAGCTGTTGATCCAGCAGATTGCGCAGCCGCTCCAGCTCCATCGGATCGCACAGGTCGGCGGCGTCCACCACCTCGTCATAGGCGGTGGTGAAGACGCGGTAGAAGTCGACCGCCCGGCCGTCGTCGGCGGTCTGCTGGCGATTGGGCTGCTGGCCCTCGTTCAGTTCCGGCCCGTCCTCTGCGCCTTCGCCTTCAGGGTCGGCGGGGGCGCCTTCGGGGCGGCTCTCGCGCTCCTGCTCCGACGACTGATCGTCGGCGTCGCCCTCCATGGACTGGGAGCCCTCGCCGCCCCCCTCTTCCTCGTCCTCGTCCGGCTGATCGTCGGCGTCGGGCTCCTGGGGATCCGGCTCCTGCTCGCCCGGATCGTCTGAGGCGTCCTCGCCCTGGCCGTCGCCCGGGTCCAGGTTCAGGGCGCGCAGCACTTCGCGCAGCTTTTCGGCGAACAGAGCCTGGTCGCCGGCGGTCGCGGTCAGGGCGTCCAACTGATCGCCCGCCTTGGCCTCGATGCCGGCTCGAACCAGATCCAGCAAGGATTTGGTTCCGTCGGGCGAAGGCCGGCCCGTCAGCCGTTCACGCACCAGGAGGGCCACGGCCTCCGAAACCGGCGCCCGTTCGGGCTCGAGGATGCGAAGCGCCCCGGTCTTCTCCAGCCGCGTCACCAGGGCGGCGTCCAGATTGTCCCTGACCCCCGCCAGGAATTCGGAGCCCACGGCCTCGACCCGCGCCTGTTCAACCGCGTCGAAAACCTCGGCCGCCTGGGTGTCGGCGGGGCGCATACGGGCGTCGATCCCCGCGTCATGATTGGCCAAACGCAGGGCCAGGCGGTCGGCCTGGCCTCGCAGGGACGCGCTCTCGTTACCGGAGGGGTCGCGTGGGGGATGCGGCAGAGTCAGAATCCCGCCAGCCAGCTTGGGTCCGTCCGACCCGAACACCACCTCCAGCTCAGGCTGCTCGGCCAGGGCGCGGGCGGCGTGGCTGAGCGCGCGTTTGAAGGTTTCGGCGGGAGTGTCCGGGGCGGCCATGCTCCTCAGTTAATCTTTTCACGCCGCTGATAAAAGCGCGATCAGGCGGCTTTTCGGATCGGCACGCGCCGCCCATAGGTCAGGCAGCGCCACACCCATTCCAGCGGCCCCATTCTGAACCGCGCCAGCCACAGCGGAGACCAGATCAGCTGGACCGCCCAAACGGCCGCCACCAAGCCCCACATGCCCACATAGTCCACCTGACCGAACAGGCGCGGCCCCCAGGGCATGTAAAAGAGGGTGGTCATGATCAGCGTCTGGCTCAGATAGTTGGTGAGGGCCATCTGCCCCACCGGCCGAAGCGGGGCGACCAGCCAGGCCGGTCCGCGCGTGGTCACGAGCACGATCAGGCTGACATAGGCCAGGGTCACCAGGATCGGGAAGGCCGCGACCGCCTCCGCCAGCCCTCGCGTCGGATGGGCGTCGGGCGCGGCCATGATTTCGGTCCAATGGGTCGTCGCCACAAGGGCCAGGACCGCGCTCCCGACCGCCAGGACGAAGAGATAGAGCCAGGTCGGCGCCCGGCCGCTGAGGAAACCCGCCTTGAACAGACCCATGCCGGTCATCATCAGGGCGACGGTCGAAAAGACGAACATGGCCAGGCTGGCGCCCTGGAGGAAGAACCAGGCGGTCAGGTTCTGGCCCATGGCCCCGGCCCAGCCGCTGCGATAGGCGGCGATGGCGGCGGCGACGGCCTCCTGGCTGTTCTGCGGCTGGCCCTGTTTCATCGCCTCGACCACTTCTGCGGGGCCGGCGACCATCAGCCAGCTCAACCCCGCCTGCATCGCCCCCAGCGCCAGGGTGACGCCCAGCCCGACCCCGATCAGAACGGGGGCGGAGAAGGACCGCATCAGCATGACGAACAGGCCGGACCAGGCGTAGAGCAGAAGGACGTCGCCGTACCAGAAGGCCAGGCCGTGGATCAGGGCGATCACAGCCAGCCAGAACAGGCGCCGGCGCAGCAACCGCCCCCGCGCCGCATCGCTTCGTTCACCGCCCACCAGAAAGATCGAAGCGCCGAACAACATGGCGAAGAGGGTGATGAACTTCTGGTGGAAGAAGACGTCCATCGCCCAACGGGCCACGGCGTTGGCGCCCGTAACCGGAAAGGGGCTGAGGTCCGCATCGCCATAGACCATGAAGGGCAGGCCGAAGGAGACGACGTTCACCGCCAATATGCCCAGGACCGCCAGCCCCCGCATCACGTCCAGAGAAGCGATACGGGCGGGCGCCTCGACCGGCGCCAATCCGGTCGGTTCCGTCGTCTGGTTCACCGTCGACATTCACAGCCTCCCCCGAAGCGATTCAGCGCCTGAGCGGCGCTCGGATAAGCTTAGCGACGCCGCCCGACCTCGATCGTCGGCCGCGCCTCAAAGGCGATGAAGGCCACGCAAAGACCCGCCCACAGGGCGTAGCTGACGCCGACGATCATGGCGATGGGCAGGCCGCCCACGCCGAAGATCAGGAGGGTCGTCTCGGTCGCACCGAGACCCTGCATCAGGTCGCCCGCCTCCAGCCAGCCCAGGACCACCATCACCAGGCTGACAACCACCTGGACCAGGGCCGCAGTCAGGCCGCCGAACAGCATGAAACGCCAGACCACGCCCAGGCGCGACCCGGGCCGACCCTCGCGACGGCGTTCCTGATTGATCCGCCACAGGCCCGCAGGAACGGCCGCCAGACCGATCAGCAGCACCAGAATCCGCCAGTCGATGTCACGCCCCATCCCGATCGCGTTGGGCGGCCAGAAGGGCAGGGTCAGAATCAGCGGGGGCCAGGCGGCGCCGGCCAGAGAGGCCAGGATCGGATAGAGCGGCGCCGGCCGCGACTGGATGGTCGCCTGGCCCGGCAGGTCGGCATAGGTCTCGAACCGACTCATCGCGTCGGCGCCGGCGTCTCGCCGGAATAGTCATAGAAGCCGCGCCCGCTCTTGCGGCCCAGCCAGCCGGCCTCGACATATTTCACCAGCAGCGGACAGGGCCGGTATTTGCTGTCGGCGAGCCCGTCGTACAGGACGTTCATGATGGCCAGGACCACGTCCAGTCCCATGAAGTCCGCCAGCTCCAGCGGCCCCATCGGATGGTTGGCGCCCAGGCGCAGCGCCTTGTCGATGGAGGCGACGTTGCCGACCCCTTCATACAGGGCGAAGATCGCCTCATTCATCATCGGCACCAGGATCCGGTTGACGATGAAGGCCGGGAAGTCCTCGGCGTCGGTGGTGGTCTTGCCCAGGCTCTCGGCGAAATCGACGGCCGCCGCGTGGGTCTCGGCCGAGGTGGCGATGCCGCGCACGATCTCGACCAGTCGCATGATCGGCGCCGGCTTCATGAAGTGCAGGCCGATGAACCGGTCGGGCCGGTCCGAAGCTGAGGCCAGTCGAGTGATCGAAATGGAGGAGGTGTTGGAGGCCAAAAGGGTCTGCGGGCCCAGATGGGGGGCGACCTCGGCGTAGAGGGCCTTCTTGACCGCCTCGTCCTCGAGCGCCGCCTCGATGACCAAGTCCGCGTCAGACACGGCCTCGGCCATGACCGTCGTGACGGCGATCCGGGCCAGGGCGGCGTCGGCCTCGGCCTGGGTCACCAGATTGCGGCCGACGTGGCGCGACAGGCTGGCGGCGATCTCGCCCTGGGCCAGCGGCAGCCGCGCGGGCGCCACGTCGTAGAGTCGGACCGAATAGCCGCCCAGGGCCACCGCATGGGCGATGCCTGCGCCCATCTGTCCGGCGCCCAGGACGGCGACTGTGGTGATCGTGCTCATGAACCGTGGTCAATAATGGTCGGGGCCGGCACCTTTAGGAAGCTGGCGGCGGGGCGCAAGGGCGGAATCGCCGTCTCGCGTCGGAATCTCCCGCCGCCGTGGCGCCTCAGCCCAACATGCCGATCAGGACCGGGGCCGCCGAGGCGTTGAACAGGATGCGGACGAACTGAAGCAGCAGCAGGACGACGATGGGCGAAATGTCGATCCCGCCCAGCGGCGGAATGATCCGACGGAAGGGTTCCAGAATGGGGGCGGTGATCCGGTCCAGGAAGTCGGCGACCTGGCTGACGAACCGGTTGCGATGGTTGATCACGTCGAAGGCGAACAGCCAGCTCAAGATCGCCTGGATGATGATGAACCAGACCATCAGGCCGATGACGGTGTTCACAAGCCAGACCAGGGCGGTGCCCATATGTATTCTCCTGCAAGGCGCGAACCTCGGCTTCTAGCCGTCCCCCGCCCATCCGACAATCTTCTGCGGTCGCCTGCGCGGATTGCGCGCACAAGCCCGTTGACACCACGCCCGCCCGCCTTCTATGTCCCGCGCTCGCCTGGAGGCCCGCTCCTGACTGGGACGGGGCCGTAGCTCAGTTGGTAGAGCGCGTCGTTCGCAATGACGAGGTCAGGGGTTCGACTCCCCTCGGCTCCACCAGGCGTCCTTAGAGCCTATTTCAACACCACATAGCCGCGCTCGACCATGCGGCGCAGGGCTTCGTAGACTTCGGCGAGTTCGTCGAAGGCGGTGCGGGCGGCGGTCAGGCGGGCGACCTGGTCGGGGGTGACGGGCGAGCCCGAATGGGCCAGGCGCAGGGCCTCGGCCCCCCATTTGGCGCGGGCGCCGGCGGTCAGGACCGCCAGTTTCTGAAGCGAGGCGGCGTCCAGACCGGTCAGGGTGTGGCCGATCAGCTCCTTATTGGCGACATAGGCGGCGTAGTCGATCTGCTCCAACTGGCCGCGCAGGCGGCGCTGCTCGTGCGGATCGGTGTCCTGCGGTTCGAAATGGTCGCTGTGGCGACGCACGCTCGAAGTCATCTTGGTCGACATGGGCCGGCCCTCCACGGCCGACCAGACGTTTCCGGCGGCCACATTGACAAGAGGGTGCGCCGCTTCGGTTAACGTCCCGTTTGCGCCGAGGCGGCTCAGGTTTTGACAATCGACCGACTGTCGCAATCTCCGCACAGCCTCGGGTCGCAAAGGGCGCGTAGCGGCGAAATCGCCATCGAATCTCCACCCACTGTTGTCGGGCGCGACACAGAACAGACGCCTGCACGTCGCCTCCGCCCCCTATGCGAGCCCCGTCGAAATTCGACGTTGGGGGATAGAACATGTGTTTTTCGTCACAGAGCCGGCAACGGTTTCTGCTCGCCACCACCGCCCTGATCAGCGCCGGACTTGCGGCCAGCGCCCAGGCCCAGGTTCAGGACAACCCGACCGCCGAGGTCGATGAGATCGTCGTGACCGGCCAGCGCGAGGCGCAGCGCGCCGCCATCGCCGTGAAACGCGCTGAGTTCGAGGTGATGGACGCCGTCTCCGCCGACGACATCGGCAAGCTGCCGGACCACAATACCGCCGCCGCCCTGCGCCGCATTCCCGGCGTCTCGGTGATGGAGGATCAGGGCGAGCCGCGCTGGCCGATCCTTCGGGGCCTGGCCTCCACCTACAACCGCACGACCATCGACGGCGCCTTCGTGGGTTCGGTAGATGAAAGCGCCCGCACCGTGCCGATGGACATCGTGCCCTCCGTGATGGCCGGCCGGGTCGAGGTGATCAAGACGGTCACGCCCGAGAACGACGGCAACGCCATCGGCGGCGTGATCAATGTCGCCACCCGCAGCGCGTTCGACGCAGCCAAACCCTTCTTCAACGGCATGGCCTCCTACGGCGTCTATGAACAGCACGGCGACGTCCGCAACGACGATCCGTCCTATCGCCTGGCCTTCGCCGCCGGTCGCCGCTTCGGCGCGGCCGACGAATGGGGCGTGGTGATCGGCGCCTCCCACGAGCAGCTCGACTACGACATTCCCCAGGCGGAATCGGCCGCGCCTTCGATCCGCGAATACGACGCGGCCGGCAAGCCGGTGAACTCGGGCTCTCCGACCGGCAACGGGATCCAGGTGCCGACCCAGCTGCGCCTGTTCTGGTACAACAATACCAAACAGCGTTCGGGCGCGAACGGAAAGCTGGAATGGCGGCCGAGCGTCGATTTCCGCTGGGAGGCCTCGGCCCTGTACGCCCGGATGGAGGACGATGAGGAGCGGACCGAGTTCCGCACCGAGCCGGTCGGCAATGTGACCAACCAGACCCGCACCTCGGGAACCTTCGCCACCGGGCGCAACATCATCGGTCTGAACCAGCCCATCACCCGTCGCGAGATCGGCCTGGGCCGCACCGCCTTCCGGTGGGACGCCGCCCCGCAATGGCGGCTGGACGGCGATCTGGTCTATTCACAGGCGGGCTCAGAGACCCCCAACACCTCGATGGAGTTCCGCACGGCGTCGAACGCCAACTTCGGCTTCCGCTACGACACCTCGAACTTTTTCCCGGTGTTCACGCCGACCAATCCGACGGCCTTCCGCGACCCAACCCTGTTCAATCTCCAGCAACGGCGCGTGTCCTTGCTGCGGACCGATGAAGACACCACCCAGGCGCGGTTCAACCTGGCCTTCGACGACGGCGGCGAGACGCGGAACCTGAAGGCGAAGGTCGGCGCCGTGTGGCGCTCCAGCGATCGCAGCTATCGGTCCAGCCGCACCGACTACACGACCAAGCCGGGCTTCATCTATACGCTGGATCAGGTCGATCGTCCGGGGCCGGACAAGCTGATCGAAGGCCAGTATCGTCTGACGCCGCGCATCGACGTCGCCACGGCGGAGGCCTTCTATGCGGCCAACGCGGCCAGCTTCGACGCCAAGACCGCTGCCCCGACCGGCGACTATGACGTCACCGAGGACGTCTTCGCCGGCTACGCCCAGGCCAGCTACAAGATCGGCGACCTGACCCTGCTGGGCGGACTGCGCTATGAGAAGACCGAGGTCAGTTCGGACGCCGCCCGCCTGTCCGGCGGCGTCCTGACGCCGGTGTCGAACAGCGGCGACTACGACAACTGGCTGCCCAGCCTGCACCTGCGCTGGAACCTGCGTCAAAACATGGTCGTCCGCGCCGCCTGGACCAACACCATCGGCCGACCGGACTTCGGTTCGCTCGCCGCCAGCGAGAGCATCAGCTTCGACGGCTCGCAGCCGACCCTGTCACGCGGCAACCCCGGCCTGAAGGCGCGTGAGAGCGAGGGTCTGGACCTGTCGTTCGAATACTATCCGACCGACGGGCTGATGTCGGTGGCCCTGTTCACCAAGGACATCGCCAACGAGATCTTCACCCTCAGCTCGGTCCAGAACCTGGACGTGGGCCGGGGCGTGGAGGCGGTGATCGTCTCGACGCCGACGAACGCCGAAACGGCCAAGATTCGCGGCGTCGAAGTCGCCTTCCAGCAGGCCCTGACCATGCTGCCGGCGCCGTTCGACGGCCTGGGCGTCAGCGCCAACGCCACCTTCCTGGACACGGAGTTCACCTTCCTGACCACGGCGGGCAAGCGTCACACGGGCCTGTTCCAGCAGCCTGCGACCACCACCAATGAATCGATCTGGTATCAGCGCGGCCCGATCGAGGCCCGCGTCTCGCACAACTATATCGGCGGCTTCCTGGAAACGATCAACGACACCATCCCGAACGCCGACCAGTATTGGAAGGGGCGCCACGTCTATGACGCCTCGGTCAGCTGGCGCTTCGGCAACGGCCTCACCGTCTTTGTGGAAGGCCAGAACCTGTCCAACTCGGGCCGTCGCGAAGTGACCGGCCCGGGTCGAACCTATCTTCAGGAATCGGCGAACTACGGCCGGACCTACTGGGTCGGCCTCTCCGCCAGCTTCTGATCCCCGCCACGCAAGGGGCCGCCTCCCCCAGGAGGCGGCCCCTGTCCTTTTGAAGGAACCTCCGTCATGCTCGCTTCAATGCTCTTGTCTCTGCTTGTCTCCGCCGCCCAGGCCGCGCCGACGGGCGGAGGCGACGCGGTCGCGCCGATCGTTCTCGCGGGCGAGGCTCAGACCCTGCGTCGCTATGAGGCCGAGGCGCGTCAGGGCGCGGCGGTGGGACCCGATGACGTCTACGCCGTCTCCAACTGGTCGATTGTGCGCTATGACAAGAAGACGGGCGCCAAACAGGCCGAATGGACCGGCGACCGCGCCCGATTTCCGCACATCAACTCCTGCGCCGTGATCGACGGCGAACTGGTCTGCGCCAGCTCCAACTTTCCCGCCGTTCCTCAGATCAGCACGGTGGAGGTCTTCGACGCCGTCGACCTGCATCACAAGCGCAGCGTCGCCCTGGGTCTGGGGACGGGTTCGATCACCTGGGTTGATCGACATGACGGCGCCTGGTGGGCCATGTTCGCGAACTATGACGGTCGCGGGGGCGAGGCGCCGCGCGACCACCGCCACACCACCCTGGTGCGGTTCGACGACCAGTGGCGACGGCTGGAGGCCTGGGGGCTGCCGGCCTCCATTCTGGAGCGGATTGCGCCGATGAGCATTTCCGGCGGCGGCTGGGGACCGGACGGACGTCTCTATCTGACCGGCCACGACCGGCCCGAACTCTATGTCGTCGCCCTGCCCGACGGCGGGGGAGTTCTGGATCATCTGGAGACCCTCGGCATAGAGGCCGAGGGACAGGCGATCGACTGGGATGAAAGCGAGCCCGGCGTCCTCTACGGCATCACCCGGCGAACACGGGAAATCCTGGCGATGCGCACGCCCGTCACGACCACGGCGCCCTGATCTGTCAGGCGCCGCTCGCGCGCGGATGGGCCGCAGAATAGGCGCTCAACAGGCGCTCCGCATCGACGCCGGTGTATTTCTGAGTGGTGGACAGGCTGGCGTGGCCCAGCAGTTCCTGGATCGAGCGCAGATCGGCGCCGGCCCCCAGCAGATGGGTCGCGAAACTGTGGCGCAAGGCGTGGGGGGTGGTGCGTTCGGGCAGGCCCAGCCGGCCGCGCAGTCGCTGGACCGAGGCTTGAACGTGGCGCGGGCTGAGCGGGCCGCCCCGCCGGGCCCGAAACAGGGGGTCGGCGGGCTGGAGGATGAAGGGCAGCAGGGCCAGATAGGCGTCCGCCGCCGCTCGCACGGCGGGCAGAACCGGGACGATCCGGGTCTTCGATCCCTTACCGACGATCCGCAGGGAGTCGCCCAAAGGAGCCTCTGCGCGAGTCAGGGACAGAGCTTCGGAAATCCGCAGCCCGCAGCCGTAGAGAAGGCTGAGCACGACGCGGTCGCGGGCGGCCTCCCAAGGCTCCGCGTCGGGATCGGCGTCGGGTTCGGCCAGCAGGCCGCGCGCCTGGTCCTCGCTGACCGGGCGGGGCAGGGCCGGCTTGATCCGCGGACCCCGCACCAGAGCCAGCTGGGGGGCGGGCGTGTCCAGCCGCCGGTCCAGGAAGGCGTGAAAGCCCCGGACGGCCGACAGGGTCTGGCTGAGGGATCGGGCCGCCAGGGGGTGATCGCCGCTGCGGCGGTCGGCTAAATGCGCACGCACCTCGGCGGCGGTGATGGTTCCCATGGCCTTCAGCGTCAGGGTCTCGCCGCGATGGCGTTCGAGAAAGGCGACATAGAGCCGGCCGATGTGGCCATAGGCCTCAAGGGTGCGGGGCGACAGCCGTCGCTCGTGCGCCAGATGCTCCAGCCAGGCGAGCAGGGCCTCGGCGGCGGTCATTCGCCCGTTTCCTGTCCGTCATCCTCGGGCTTGACCCGAGGGTCGGGCGTTGACCAAGGCGAATGGCGGGGATCGAGCGCCACCCCGTACGCATTTGCGACGGAGCGTCCGACCCTCGGGTCAAGCCCGAGGATGACGGTGAGTGAAGTACGGGAAGTCAGTTCAACACCGGCCATCGCTCGGCCATCCGCTCGACCACCCGCGCCAGAAAGGCCGCCAGTTCGCAGCCCATGTTGGGGGTGAAACCCTCGGGCTCGGGCGAGCCGAAGGCGCACAGGCAGGATCGAGGCGGCTCGCCGGGCGTCAGATGCGGGGCCATGCGGACCAGGGCGACGGACTGGACCTGATCCCCGGCCGCGCCGAACAGGTCCAAGCCCTCGAACATGGGGCCGAGCCAGGTCAGGCCGTGTTCGCCCAGCAGATTGTCCACGGCGCCTGGCTCGAGCGCGCGCCAGCCGAACGGCACGCCGCCCGGCTTCTCCAGGGCGATGGCCGCGCCGGCCAGGCCGAACCGGCCCTGGGCCGCCGCATCCAGCCGTCGCGCCAGGTCGGAATGATTGCGCGCCTCCATCAGATCCAGGGCGGCCACATGCGTCTGGGTCTGGGCGGCGAAATTGGCGCGGGCGATCATCTCGACCTCGCGCCGGGCGCCGGCCTCGCGCTCGACCACCGCCTCAAGCCGCGTCAGGGCGGCGGCGCCGAACTCGACCACATTGCGTCCGTGCGGACGCAGGCCGATCTCTTCCAACAAGGAACGATCGTCCAGCAGGGTCTGGGAATGGGTCTGGAGCCAGCCGCGCACCTCGGGCCAGGTCAGGCCGTCGCCCAGATGGGGAACCGGCTCCGCTTCAGCGGTTTCGAAAAGGTCCAATGAGCCGCTCAACAGACCTTCTCCGTGACGCGTGAGTTACAGGATGGACTGACCGGTCTTGGCCCAGTCCGCCACGAAGGCATCAAGACCCTTGTCGGTTAACGGGTGCTTTACCAGGGCCTTGAAAGTGTCGGCGCCGAAGGTGGCGGCGTCCGATCCGGCCACGGCGGCGGCGGCCACATGGGCCACGTTCCGCAGCGAGGCGGCCAGGATCTGGGTCTCGAAACCGTGGACGTCGTACATCACCCGGATTTCTTCCAACAGGGCGATCCCGTCGGCGCCGTTGTCCTCCAGCCGGCCGACGAAGGGCGAGACGAAGGTGGCGCCGGCCTTGGCGGCCAGCAGGGCCTGGGCGGCGGAGAAGCACAGGGTGACGTTGGTCTTGATCCCCTTGTCGGTGAAGACGCGACAGGCGCGCAGACCGTCCCAGGTCAGGGGCAGCTTCACGACCACATTGGGGGCGATGGCGGCCAGCTTGTCGCCCTCCTTGACCATGGTCTCGAAATCGAGCGAGACGGCCTCGGCGGAAATCGGGCCCTCGACCAGGGCGCAGATTTCGGCGATGACCTCGGCGATGTTCCGACCCGACTTGGCGATCAGCGACGGATTGGTGGTGACCCCGTCCACCATGCCGGTGGGAACCATGTCCTTGATGACGGCGACGTCGGCGGTATCGAGAAAGAGTTTCATGGACGGCTTCATAGCCGAGGGCGCAGTTCGTTGAAAGTCGCCTCGGTCCTCATTCCCCTGCCCGTGCCGGAAGCCTTCGACTACGAGGTTCCCGAGGCGCTGAGCCTGGCGCGCGGCGATCAGGTCGCCGTCCCCTTGGGTCCGCGCCTGATCCGGGGCGTGGTGGCCGAGGTGTTCGAGACCACCGGCTCGAACCGGCGGCTGAAGGCGGTGGACTCGAAACTGGACGACCCCGCCCTGCCGGCAGGGGTGATGGACTTCGTCGAATGGGCCGGGCGCTGGACCCTGTCCCCCCCCGGAGAGATGGCGGCCACCGCGCTGAAGGGGCTGCGCGCGCCGCGTCCCCGGCCGGAACGGAGGGTGCGGCGGGTCGGCGACCGTCAGCCGGCCCGCGCCACCCCCGCGCGAACGGGCGTGCTGGAGGCCCTGGGCGCGCGATCAATGACGGCCGCCGATCTGGCGCGGGACGCCGGGGTGTCGGCGGGCGTGGTGAAGGGATTGATCGACGAGGGGGTTCTGGAGATCGTCGAGATCGCCGCTGAAGCCGCCTTCGCCCCGCCCGATCCCGACCATGCGCCGGCGACCTTGAACGGCGACCAGGCGGCGGCGGCTTCAGCCCTGGCGGCCGGGGCGACCCAGGGCGGGTTTCGACCCTTTCTGCTGGACGGGGTCACGGGGTCCGGCAAGACCGAAGCCTATCTGGAGGCGATCGCGCGGGTGCTGCGCGCCGATCCGGCGGCGCAGATCCTGATCCTCCTGCCTGAAATCGCCCTGACCCAGGCCCTGATCGAACGGATCGCGGCCCGCTTCGGCGCGGCCCCCGCCGAGTGGCATTCCGGCGTCGCCCCGCCCCGCCGCCGCCAGGTGTGGGAGGCGACGATCGCCGGCCGTTGCAATATCGTGGTCGGCGCCCGGTCCGCCCTGTTCCTGCCCTTCGTCAATCTGCGCCTGATCATCGTCGACGAAGAGCATGACGGGTCGTTCAAACAGGAAGAGGGTCTGGTCTATCACGGCCGGGACCTGGCCGTGGCGCGGGCGCGGATCGAGGGGGCGGCCGTGGTCCTGGCCTCGGCGACCCCGTCGCTGGAGACGCTGTGGAATGCGCAGAACGGCCGCTACGACTGGTTGAAGCTGGGCGCGCGGCATGGGACCGCCGTCCTGCCGGACATCGACCTGATCGACCTGCGCGCGGCGCCTCCGGATCCGCAGACCTGGCTGTCGCAGAGCCTGAGGGAGGCGATCGGCGAAACCCTGGCGCGCGGCGAACAGACCCTGCTGTTCCTGAACCGGCGCGGCTATGCCCCCGTGGTCCTGTGCCGCGCCTGCGGGCACAGGCTGACGGCGCCGGACACCGACAGCTGGCTGGTCGAACATCGCTACACCGGCCGACTGGTCTGTCACCTGACCGGCTTCTCCATGGCCCGGCCGAAACTCTGCCCGTCGTGCGGGGCCGAAGACAGTCTGGTCTCGGTCGGTCCCGGCGTCGAACGGGTCGAGGAGGAGGTGCGCCAGCTGTTTCCCGAGGCGCGGACGGCGGTGTTCAGCTCGGACACCGCGCCCGACGCCAAAGCGGCCCGGGCCCTGATCCAGCGGATGACGCACGGGGAGATCGACATACTGGTCGCCACACAGGCGGCCGCCAAGGGCCACAACTTCCCCCGCCTGACCCTGGTCGGGGTGGTGGATGCGGACCTGGGCCTGAGGGGCGGCGATCTGCGGGCGGCCGAGCGCACCTATCAGCTCTTGGCCCAGGCGACGGGACGGGCGGGCCGGGCGGATCGGCCGGGACGGGCCCTGTTGCAGACCTGGACCCCCGAACATCCGGTGCTTCAGGCCCTGGCGGCCGGCGACCGGGACGCCTTCGTCGAGGCGGAGATGGCCGAGCGGGAGGCGGCGTCCCTGCCCCCCTTCGGCCGGCTGGCGGCGATCGTCCTGTCCAGCGAGAATGCGCAGGCGGTGGAGAAGACCGCCGCCGACCTGGCCCAGGCCATTCCCAACGCCGAACGGCTGGAGGTCTATGGCCCCGCCGACGCGCCCCTGGCCCTGGTGCGCGGGCGGCGGCGCAAGCGGCTCTTGGTGCGCGCGGATCGCGACGTCGATCTGCAAGCCTTTCTGCGTGCCTGGCTGCAGCGGGTGAAGGTTCCCGCCTCGGTCCGGCTGGCCGTGGACGTCGATCCCTATTCCTTCCTCTGATACGCGCCCGCCCGTCCGAGACGAGCGGTCAGATCGCCATAACCGTGCCCAGCAGCAACCGGGCGCCGGGGCGGCCCAGGGTGGCGTTGGTCGCCGCCTGCAAGGCGCCGGCCAGGCGGTCGATGTCGGGCGCCGCGCCGGGCCGCAGGCCGGCGGCGAACTGCTGAGCGGCGGTGTTATAGGCGGCGCGCAGACGCGGCGCAGACTGCTGGGCGCGAAGGCGCAGGGCGGCGTCGGGCACGTCCAGACCGGTTTCGATCGACAGAACCCCTCGGCGCCCGGCCAGCCCGGCGATGGAGGCGGTGACGACCGGCAGTCGGAAATAGGTTTCGGCGGAGGCGCCGCCGCCCTCCTTGCTCGAAGAGGCTGCGGCGGGCTCCGGCGAGGCCGAGGCGGCGGCCGTTGCGACAAGGGCGAGACCGAGGAGGGCGCGGCGTTCCATGGCGTGACCCTAACGCGCGGCGCTTAATAAACGGCTACGCCCTCGCATATAAGGACATCCTTATATGTTTATTGCTCCTTCAGGCCTGCCGGGCTATGAGGCGCGCAATACCCCCTTACGGCCAGGAGCCCCTGCCATGACCGACTACATCATCCGCGACATCTCTCTGGCCGACTGGGGCCAGAAGGAAATCGCCATCGCCGAGACGGAAATGCCGGGCCTGATGGCGCTGCGCGCCGAGTTCGGCAAGGACCAGCCGCTGAAGGGCGCCCGGATCGCCGGCAGCCTGCACATGACCATCCAGACGGCGGTTCTGATCCAGACGCTGGAAGCCCTGGGCGCCGAGGTGCGCTGGGCCTCGTGCAACATCTTCTCGACCCAGGATCACGCCGCCGCCGCGATCGCCGCGGCCGGCACCCCGGTCTTCGCCGTCAAGGGCGAGACCCTGGAGGAATACTGGGACTACGCCCACAAGATTTTCGAATGGGCGGACGGCGGCTATCCGAACCTGATCCTGGACGACGGCGGCGACGCCACCCTGCTGTGCGTGCTCGGTCCGAAGGCCGAGAAGGACCCCTCGGTCCTCGACAACCCGACCAATGAGGAAGAAGAAGCCCTCTACAAGGTCATGAAGCGGTATCTGAAGGAGAAGCCCGGCTTCTATTCGGCCATCCGCGACGCCATCGGCGGCGTGTCGGAAGAGACCACCACCGGCGTCCACCGCCTGTACCAGATGTCGGAGCGCGGCGAACTGCCCTTCCCGGCCATCAACGTCAACGACAGCGTGACCAAGTCCAAGTTCGACAATCTGTACGGCTGCCGTGAATCCCTGGTCGACGCCATCCGTCGCGGCACCGACGTCATGCTGTCGGGCAAGGTGGCCGTGGTCTGCGGCTACGGCGACGTGGGCAAGGGCTCGGCGGCTTCGCTGCGTCAGGGCGGCGCCCGCGTGATCGTGACCGAGATCGACCCGATCTGCGCCCTGCAGGCGGCCATGGAAGGCTATGAGGTCCAGACCCTGGACGACGTCGCAGACAAGGCCGACATCTTCGTCACCGCCACCGGCAACAAGGATGTGATCACCGTCGACCACATGCGCCGGATGCGCAACAACGCCATCGTCTGCAACATCGGCCACTTCGACTCCGAGATTCAGGTCGCGGGCCTGAAGAATTTCAAGTGGGACGAGATCAAGCCTCAGGTCCACCACGTGGAGTTCCCGAACGGCAACAAGATCATCCTGCTGTCGGAAGGCCGTCTGGTGAACCTTGGCAACGCCACGGGCCACCCCTCCTTCGTGATGTCGGCCTCCTTCACCAACCAGACCCTGGCCCAGATCGAACTCTGGACCAACAAGTCGGCCTATGAGACCAAGGTCTACACCCTGCCCAAGCACCTGGACGAAAAGGTCGCGGCCCTGCACCTGGGCAAGCTGGGCGCCAAGCTGACCGTGCTGAACAAGGAACAGGCCGATTACATCTCCGTGCCGGTCGAAGGGCCGTTCAAGCCCGAACACTACCGCTACTAAGAACCGCCTTCCGGAGCCGGTCTCGTGAGCCGGGCGTCGTTCGACGTCCTGGTGGTCGGGGCCGGCGCCGCCGGCATGATGTGCGCCGCCGAGGCCGGGCGGCGCGGCCGTCGGGTCCTGGTCGTCGATCACGCGGCCCATCCCGGCGAGAAGATCCGCATCTCCGGCGGCGGACGGTGCAACTTCACCAATCTGGGCTGCGGACCGGCGAACTTTCTGGGTGAAAACCCCCGGTTCGCCACCTCGGCCCTGCGCCGGTTCACGCCCCAGGACTTTATAAAACGGGTCGATCAGGCGGGCATCGCCTGGCATGAGAAGACGCTGGGCCAGCTGTTCTGCGACGGCAGCGCCAAACAGATCGTGCGACTGCTGACCGACGCCCTGGCCGAGGCCGGGGTCGAGCTGAGGATGAGGACCGGCGTCGACCGGGTCGCCCGAAAGGGCCAGGGCTGGTCGATCGGCCTGTCTGACGGATCCGAGATCGCGGCGGCGTCCCTGGTGGTCGCCACAGGCGGAAAGTCCATTCCCAAGATGGGGGCGACCGGCTGGGCCTATGAGGTCGCGCGCCAGTTCGACATCCGCGTGACCGAGACCCGTCCCGCTCTCGTGCCGCTGACGTTCGAGGCGGGCCTGCTGGAGACCCTGGCGCCGCTCGCCGGGGTGGCGGTGGAGGCTCGCGTGGCTTCGGCCCCGGCCGAGAAGACGCGCAAGGCCCGGTTCGACGAAGCCATGCTGTTCACCCACCGCGGCCTGAGCGGTCCGGCCATACTTCAGATCAGCTCCTACTGGCGCGAGGGCGAGCCCATAGTCGCCGCCATGGCCCCGGATCACGACGTGTTCGAGGCGCTGAAGGCCGCCAAGGCGGCGAACGGACGCCAGGCGGTCCACACCGCCCTGTCCCAGATCGTGCCGCGTCGCCTTGCCGAGAACCTGTGCGCGCGCGAAGGCGTGGCGGGCAATCTGGCCGATCTGTCGGACAAGGCCCTGCGGCGGCTGGACCAGGCGGTCAACGCCTGGACGGTGAAACCGGTGGGGTCCGAAGGCTACCGCACGGCCGAGGTCACCCTGGGCGGGATCGACACCGCCGCCCTGGACCAGCAGACTCTGGCCGTAAAGTCCGTCCCCAACCTCTATTTCATCGGCGAGGCGGTGGACGTCACCGGCTGGCTGGGCGGCTATAATTTCCAGTGGGCCTGGTCTTCAGGCTGGGCCGCCGGCCAAGTCTGCTAGAGCCTGATCCGTTGAGGAGGAACCGCTTCGCGGTTCCGCTGAAACGGTGAATCAGGCTCCAGATTGAAGCGAGAGCAGGATCAAGCCGCGCCCTGTGGCGCCACGACGCATGGCGGCGCAGACGCCGACCCCCTAGCTTGGGTTTGCGGAACGGGCCCCTCTGGCGTCGTCGCGGCCGGGTTTCCCCTCCCCTGGGCGTGCGATGCGATGTCGGACCGCACGGGTGCATCGACGCGACGGGTCTCGGACCCCCTGCCTTCCCGTCGCGTCGCACCCGATCGTCAACCGACCGGAGCCCCGCCATGCCCCTTCTGATGTGCCCCAACGACGACAGCCCGATGCAGAGCCTGGATCGGAACGGCGTTCAGTTCGACATGTGCCCCACCTGCCGCGGCGTCTGGCTGGATCGCGGCGAGTTGGAAACCCTGATGGCCTCGGCCGTCGATGAAGGACGCGCCGCCGCCCCCGCCCCCTCGCCGCAGACCCGCCCCTGGAACGCGCCGTCCGACTATGGAGAGGTCAAGGGCTACAGGGACGATCGCCGCCGCGACGACGGCTATCACTACAAGAAGAAGAAGCGCGACAGCATCTTCGACATTTTCGACTGACGCCTAAAGCCGAATCCCGGCGGCCGGCATCAGGGCGTTCAGCGCAGCCGACGCCTCGGGCTCGACGCTCAGGGCGTCCTTGACCTCGGACGCGCGCAGCATGCGCAGCGCTTCCGCCCGGGCGCGATCGGCGGCCGGTCCCAGAGGCGCCGTCTCGCCGGCCGCCATTCTCAGCAGGACGCCCAGCTTCTGCGTCACGGCGGCCGAGGCGCGGGCGATCTGGCTGATCAGGCCGGCGTCCGCCTCCAGGGTTCCGCCCAAGGTCCCGATCGAGGCGGCAATCTCACGCTCGTCGATCTCTCCCAACTGCACCGCGCGCACCGAGCGCTGCAGCCGCGCCAGAGTGAGCAGTTTCTGCGAGGCGTTCGGACCGCCCGGCGTCGATTGCCGGAGCTCGGCCTCAAGCCTCACCGACTTGACGCAGCCGCTCAGCCATCGCGCCGCCGCCCGCTTGTTGGCGCCGCCGGTCACATTCTCGCAAAGCCGCGTCAGATGTTCAGCCTCGGCCAATACGGTCGCGCACGACTGAACATAGGAGGCGACGAAATCGGGCGTGACCAGGCTCCTGGACCGATCGACGAAGGCGTTCTGAACCTCCTCCAGGGTCAAAAGCCGACCCGAAGCGGCCGTCAGGGCCATAGCCAGGGTCCGAAGAATATCGATCTCGCCCGCCGGATCAGCGGGGCGCAGGCGGCGGGAACTGGACAGTTCGCGCGTTATGAATCGGGCCAAGGCGGCCGACAGACGCGGAAAGTCGCCGGCGGCGATCCGGCTGCCGAGCCGGGCTGCGGGGCCGTCCACGGGCGGGGTCAGAAGCCCCATCCGGGGATCCAGGGCGATCAACCGCTCCACCTCCTTGGGCGCCACCATCCGCACGAGGGCCGCCAGACTGGCGCCGAGATCCAAGGACGGCCCCAGGATGTCAGCCAGATTTGACCGGATCGCCAGCATCTCCGTCGCAATCTGCTCGACGACGCTCACCACCAGGGCGCGCGGCGGCCCTTCCGTCGGCGCGCCATCCATCAGATCCATCAGCCGGTCCAGCCGCGCCCGTGCGCCCTGACGATCGGCCAGGGCCTGGGCCGCCACGCCGCCCATGATGAAGGCTCGGTCGGCCGATCCCGACAGGCGATGGGCCACATCGGCGATCGAAAGATCGTCCAGTGACGGAAACTGGCCGCTTCGGCCCGCCTTCATCAGCTGGGAGATCGTGGCGTCGGCCAGCCGCTGGTAGTGGCGCACCATCCCATGCAGATCCTGGCCGCTGGCCTGGCTTTCGGGCACGGCCACCTTCTGAACGGCATGTTGAAGTTCGACGCCCGAGGCGTCCAGCCGTTCCGCCAGATCCGGCCGGTGCAGAAGCTCGAAGGCGGTCACCCCGTGCCGCTTCAGCCAGTCCTCGAGGACGCGGCCGATCAGGGCCCGAGCATGGGGCGCATAGAGTTCCTTGGGCGAGCTGCAAGCCGGACGAGCCGCCGCTTCCGGCTTCTTCTTCGACTTCTCCTCCGGCAGCCCGAGATTCAGAATCGTCAGGCTGTTGAACTCCATCGTCTCGGGGTCCAGCGTCTCCTTGGTGACCCGCACCGCGACGGCCTGTTTGGCCTGAAACTGCTCTTCGGCGGTTTCCAGCGCGGTTTTTCGGTCTTCGGTCGCGATCAGCAGGGCCCAGGCCGCCGGAGCGGTCCTTCGGACATAGACTTCATAATGGATTGGGCCGGCCATACGACCACCCTAGACGCCAAGGCTTTAAGGCGGCGTTGCCCGGCTAAATTGTTAGTTTTTGACCCATCCGCCTATCGCCGTCGTTGAAACCTGCGGCTTGGCGGCCCATCTGTCTTGGCCCTAATGTGACCGTGATCGAACGGTTACGCTTGCCGTGCGTTCTCGGTTTCGGGAACGGGAAGTTCAGGAGAAGACCCCTTGGCCAATATCACCCTGGTCGACGACGACGAGAACATCGTGACGTCCGTCTCGCTGGCGCTGGAAAGCCATGGCCATAAGATCACCGCCTATCACGACGGCGCATCGGGTCTGGCGGCCTTGGAGAGCACGCCGCCCGATCTGGCCATTCTCGACGTGAAGATGCCGCGCATGGACGGGATGGAGGTGTTGCGCCGGCTGCGCCAGACCTCGCAGCTCCCGGTCATCATGCTGACCTCCAAGGACGAAGAGATCGACGAGATTCTCGGCTTCAACCTCGGCGCCGACGACTATATCCACAAGCCGTTCAGCCAGAGGCTGCTGATCGAGCGGGTCAAGGCCCTGCTGCGTCGCACCGGCGCCGACGGCGTCGAGCCCGAGCCCTCGGCCGAGGTCTCCGGCAAGGCGATCAAGCGCGGCAAGCTGAGCATGGACCCGGCCCGCCACGAATCGACCTGGGACGGCAAGCCGGTGAAGCTGACCGTCACCGAATTCCTGCTGCTTCAGGCCCTGGCCCAGCGCCCCGGCTTCGTGAAGAGCCGCGACAATCTGATGGACGCGGCCTATGACGACCAGGTCTATGTCGATGACCGCACCATCGACAGCCACGTGAAGCGGATGCGCAAGAAGTTCCGCGCCGTAGACCCCGAGTTCGACGCGATCGAGACCCTGTATGGCGTCGGCTACCGATACCGCGAAAGCTGATCTTCCCGGCCGCGAGGCCGAGGAAGAGCCTCATCGACGGCCGCTGTTCCGCTTCGGCGGTTCGCGGCTCGGCGGCTTTATCCTCGCCCTCAACCTGCTGAGCCTGCTGATCCTGTTCGGCGGCGCCCTCCTGCTCAATGAATGGAGCAAGGGGTTGATTCAGGCGCGCCAGGAATCGCTGAAGGTCCAGGCCGAGCTGCTCGGCAACGTGCTGGGGCAGCTCAGCATCACGCGAGGCGAGCCCACGCCGGAGCTGGACGTCGGCGAGGCGGCCCGCTGGCTGCGCGACAACTTCGTGCCCGAGGGCCAGCGGGTGCGCCTGTACGACATCAACGGCCTGCAGGTCATCGACAGCTATCAGGTCACCGAAAACATCCCCGGCCAGGCCTTGCCGCCCGCCCGGCCGGCGGGTTCCAAGGCGCCCGGCGATCTGGCGCGCGTCAACGCGCGTCGGGCCGAACAGAAGGACGCGGCGGAGCGCGAGGTGACGGCCGAGGTGGAGCTGGCCCTGGCCGGCGCGCCCCAGACCACGCTCCGGCGCAATGAGTCGGGCGATCGCGTCGTCTCCGTCTCCATCCCCATCCGCCATGTGCGTCAGGTCCTGGGGGTGTTGACCCTCGAGGCCGGCAATGTCGATGAGATTCTCGGCGCCCAGAGGCGCGCCCTGGTGCCCTTCGCCCTGGTGGCCCTGGGAGTGAATCTCCTGGCCTCCCTGCTGCTGCATCTGTTCGTGGCCCGGCCGATCATGCGGCTTTCGGCGGCGGCGGACGGGGTCAAGCTGCAACGGGCCCGATCCATCTCTCTTCCCGATCTGGAGGACCGCAAGGATGAGATCGGCGACCTGGCCCGGTCGCTGGAATCGATGACCGACACCCTGTCCACCCGGATGGACGCGATCGAACGTTTCGCCGCCGACGTCTCCCACGAGATCAAGAACCCGCTGACGTCGATCCGCTCGGCCCTGGAGACCCTGCCCCTGGTGAAGACGGACGCTCAGCGCGAAAAGCTGACCGCCCTGCTGCAGCAGGACGTGCGGCGCCTGGATCGGCTGATCACCGACATCTCCAACGCCTCGCGGCTGGATGCGGAGCTGTCGCGCGACCGCCCCCGCCCCATCGCCCTCAACACCCTGCTCAGCGACATCGTCAACGTCTATGAGACGACGGCCAAGCCCGGCGACATTCCGGTTCTGTATGATCCGCCGGCTCAGGCGCTGCGGGTGGTGGGGCGCGACGGCCCCCTGGGCCAGGTCTTCCGCAACCTGATCGACAACGCCCGCTCCTTCAGCCCCGCCGACGGAGCGGTGCGCGTGATCCTGGAGGAGACGGAGGGGGACCTGCCGATCCGCATCCGGATCGAGGACCAGGGGCCGGGGGTGCCGCCCGAAAATCTCGAGACGGTATTCGAACGCTTCTACACCTCGCGACCCAAGGGCGCGGCCTTCGGATCGAACTCAGGTCTGGGCCTGTCCATCGTCCGCCAGATCGTCGAGGCGCACGGGGGACGCGCCTGGGCGGAGAATATGACGGAGGGCGACCGCATCCTGGGCGCCCGCTTCGTGGTGGCCCTGCCGGCGAACGGCCGCCGTCCGTGACCGAGGCCGCCCCCATCCACGCGACCACGGTGGCCCGGCGCGGACCGGACGAGGCGGCGTGGCGGGCGGTGATGATCCTGGGGCCCTCAGGCGCCGGAAAAAGCGATCTGGCGCTGCGGCTGATCGGACGCGGTTGGCGACTGGTCAGCGACGACTATACCCGAGTCTGGGCCTCAGGCGGCTCGCTTTACGCTACGGCGCCCCAGTCGATCGCCGGGCGGATCGAGGCGCGCGGGGTCGGAATCGTGTCCGCCAGAACACGTTGGATCGGCCGTGTCGTCATGGCCGTCGCCTGCGTGCCCGAGGCGGTCGAACGCCTGCCCGAACCGCAAACCCGCCGGTTCGCGGGGGTGGATCTGCCGCTCCTGGCGCTGGACCCCCGCCCCCCGTCCGCCGTCGAGATGGTCGCAGTCGCGCTCGGAACGCTTTGAACCGGCGCGCAACGAGTCTATGACACGGCCCTTGCGGTCCCGAGGTGGGCGCGTCCGGCCTCCCTGTCGGACAGGGAGAGGTCCGGGGATGGTTCGGGGGATGCGAGTGACGTTCTCATGATTGGCCTTGTTATCGTCACCCACGGGGGACTGGCCTCGGAGTTTCTTTCGGCGATGGAGCATGTGGTCGGCCCGCAGCGCGGGGTGGCGGCCATCTGCATCGGGCCCGAAGACGACATGGAGCGCCGGCGGCGCGACATCGTCGACGCCGCCGCCGCCGTGGACGACGGCGACGGCGTCATCCTGCTGACCGACATGTTCGGGGGCACGCCTTCCAATCTGGCGATTTCGGTGATGGAACAGACCCATGCCGAGGTCATCGCCGGGCTGAACCTGCCCATGCTGATCAAACTGGCCAGCGTGCGCGGGCGCGAGACGCTGGAGGCCTGTGTGGCCCATGCCCAGGACGCCGGTCGCAAATACATCTCCGTCGCGTCCTGGGTGCTTGCAGGCGAGAAATGAGCGTCACCGCCACACTGGACATCTGCAATGCGCGGGGGCTGCACGCCCGCGCCTCGGCCAAGTTCGTCAAGCTGGCGTCCAGCTTCGACAGCGAGATCCATGTCTCGCGCGACGGCGTCACCGTGGACGCCCGGTCGATCATGGGCCTGCTGATGCTGGGCGCCGGGATCGGCTGCCAGATCGAGGTCTCAGCCGAAGGCTCCGACGCCCAGGAGGCGATCGAGGCCCTGACGGACCTCGTCGCCCGCAAGTTCGACGAGGATCAGTAGAACCGGCGGGTCCTAGAGCCCGAGGGCGCGGCGGATGTCGCGCCAGTCCACATATTTGAAATTCTGGGTCCCGACGTCGTTCACATCGTCCTGGATCACCACCACCCCTTCGGGGAAGGGGCCGACCGCGCCGCCGGCGGCGGCCAGGCCGTCGGTGCCGGTGATCCCGTCCACCGCCCCGTCCACGACCTTGAACCGCCCCTGGTATTCGGGCGCCGCGCCGTCGATGCGCCAGACGGGGAAGGTCGAATCACCCTGGCTGGAGGCGATCAGATAACGTTTGTCTCCATCGGTCAGGGTCGTCAGCCCTTCGGCGTCGGCGACAAGGCGGTCCTTGGCGATCGGCTGGACCAGGGTGCGCGCCGCGCCCGTCGCCGGATTGAGGCCATAGCGCCACAGGCCGACGTTCTCTTCGTTAATATAGAGGGCGTCGGTCGCCTCGTCGGCGGCGCAGCCTTCGGAGATCGAACCGATCTCGGCCCGGCGCACCTCGCGCGACGCCGGACGGCCGGCGGCGTCCACGCTCAGGATGAACTGGCGCAGCTCGCCCTCATGCCCGACCAGGATCGCATGGACCTCATCGCCCCGACGCGCGAAACAGAAACCATAGGGTTCGACCACGTCCGTAGCGATGGCGCCCCAGGGCCGCACGCGGTTGTCGCCGGTTCCCGCCGGGTCGAACAGATACAGAGACACCCCCGTCTTGCCCGGCGTGCGGTCGCTGGCGCCCAGGACGATCTGCGGACGGCCGTCGATGGTCAGACCCTCGACCAGATCGACGTTGTTCAGCAGACCCTCCGGCAGGAATTGCAGGATCCGCCCGTCGAGGCCGTAGATGTAAAGACCCGACTTCTTGTCCGTGCCGGCGACGAAACCGAGCGTGGTCTGGCCCCCGACCGTCACCGGGGTTGACGACGCCCAGACGGCCGGGTCGTCGGCGGCGTCCTGGCCCGCCGTGCCGACCGAGGGGGTCTCCAGCACCGCCTGAACCTCCGCCCCCGGCCCCACGAAGCCTTCGCCTTCGCCCTGGAAATCCACCTCATGGGTCGCGCAAGCCGCGAGCAGGAGTGCGGAGATCGAGATCCCGGACCAAACGGCGCCTTGATTGACCTTCATGATATCCCCCTAAGGAATGAGAAGCGCCTGATCCGCAAGACGCCGCACGGCGTCAACGGCGAATGAGTGACGTTTTCGAGACGACAGAACGATGATTCGCCAGCTTACTGACGATTTGTCACACCAGCGACGCCGAACCGATCCGCAAGCGTCGCTGAACCGTCGCGATCCTTTCGCCGCTCGGCGCTAAGCGCGGCTGTATTCGTCGGGATTGAACCCGGCATTGGGGACATCGTCATGAAATTCCATCTCCTCGCGGGCGCCTCGCTCGCGTCGCTCGCCGCTGTGACCGCCGCCCTGCCGGCCCACGCCTATGAGGGCTCCGCCCTGGCCGCCTCGGTCGCCGTCGCCGGCGAAGTGGTTCACGGTCGGGTCACCAACGCCGCCGGCGACGCCCTCCCGGGTGCGGAGGTGGTCGTTCGCGCTACCGGCCAACGCGCCGTGACCAACACCCAGGGCGAGTTCGACCTGGTTCTGCCGACCGGTACGGCGGTGTTGGACGTGCGCTACATCGGCCAGCCCTCGGCCAGCCAGACCGTTAATGTGGTTCAAGGTGGAACTGAAGTCGCCATCGCCCTTGGCGCGGCCGAGGCCGCCACGGTCAGCGACGTGATCGTCACCGGCGTCATCACCGACGGCGTGGCCCGTTCGCTGAACCAGCAGAAGAACGCCGACGGCACCATCAACGTCCTGTCGGCCGACGCCATCGGCCGCTACCCCGACCCCAACGTCGCCGAGTCCCTGCAGCGCGTCCAAGGCATCGCCATCCAGCGCGACCAGGGCGAAGGCCGCTACATCAATGTCCGCGGCGCGCCGTCCAGCTTCACCGCCATCTCGGTGGATGGGGTGGCCGTCCCCGCCGTGTCGCCGTCGACCCGCGCGGTCGATCTCGACACCCTGCCGTCGGACATCGTCTCGACCGTCGAGGTCTCCAAGACCCTGCGCCCCAGCCAGGACGCGGATTCCATCGCCGGCGCCGTGGACATCAAGACGCGCTCGCCCTTCGACAAGCGCCGCCTGGCGCTCAGCGGTTACGCGGGCGGCAGCTACAATGATTACGGCGGCGAGGACTATCGCGGCGGCCTGACGGCTTCCAACGTCTTCGGCCCGAACCAAACCTTCGGCGCCCTGGTGTCGTTGAGCTATTCCGAAACCAACCGCCGTCCCGACAACGTCGAGAACGGATGGGTGCTGATCAACCGCAACCCCGCGCAGGGCGGCGGCCAGATCTGGGGTCTCGAGAACACCCTGTTCAAGGACTACGAGACCGAGCGCACCCGCAAGGCGGTGACGGGCGCCCTGGAATGGCGCCCCAGCGAGGCGACCCGCGTCTGGCTGAAGGGCTCCTACGCCCAGTTCCGCGACGACGAGTTCCGCAACACGCTGAACTTCACCTACAGCGACGGCACGCTGCAACCGGGATCGACCGACACCAGCGCCACCTTCAACAACGCCCGCATCTACAAGCAACTGCGTCACCGCACGCAAGAGAACGACATCTCCACCGTGCAGTTGGGCGGCCAGCGGACGTTCGGCAACGGGGCGGTCTGGGACGCCGTCCTGTCGTTCGCCGACAGCGAGCAGACCTATCCGCACCGTGACGAACTGGTCTATCGCTCGGACCCGGTGCCGACGATGTTTTACAACACGGCCGACCACTATCAGCCGACCTATTCGGTCTTCAGCGACCCGACCGGCTTCTACCTGAACTCCAACAACTATAAATTCCGCGAAAACACCTTCCGGTCCAACTCGACCGAACAGGACGACGTCGCCTTCAAGACCAACTTCGAACTGCCCACGATCATCGGCGGACGAGAAGTCGAGCTCAAGTTCGGCGCCAAGTACAGCGCACGCGAAGTGACGGCCGATGAGGAGCGTTTCCGCGACCGCTCCGCCGCCGCAAATCCGGGTACCCTGGCTTCGCTGCTCAGCGATCGTCCGTCGCAGAACTACGACTATAACCTCGGCTTCAAATTCGACGCCGGTTTGGTGACGGACTATTTCGACCGGGTTCGGGCTGGCTCGACCAACCCGGATTCGGCCGCTGGCGTGCGCCGCATTCCCCAGTCGATCACCGCCGACTACACCGCAAAGGAAGACATCCTGGCGGGCTACGCTCAGGCCAGGTTCGACCTCGGCGCGACCGATGTCCTCGTGGGCCTGCGCGTCGAGAAGACGGACTTCGAGGGGTCGGCGACCAGCGTCGCCCTGTCGGGCGCCCAGACCCCGGTCACGGTCGATCGCGATCAGACGGACTTCTTCCCCAATCTGACGCTGCGCCACAGCTTCAGCGATCAGTTGATCGGCCGCTTCGCCCTGACCCGCGCCATCTCGCGTCCGGACTATACGGACATCGTCCCGCGCGTTCTGGAAACGACCGACAGCGGCCGCACGACCGTGACGCGGGGCAATCCCGATCTGAAGCCGACCCTGTCGAACAACGTCGATCTGGGCCTGGAATACTATCTGCGTCCTCTGGGCGTGATCTCGGCCAACGCCTTCTACAAGGACCTGTCCAACTACCGCTTCACCCTGGTGACGGACAATGTGCCCTACGTCACCCCGACCAGCACGGTCGCCCAGGTGACCGAGGCCCGCAACGCTCGCGACGGCCACATTGCCGGCGTCGAGTTCAACTGGCAGCAGACGTTCGACTTCCTGCCGGGCTGGGCGTCCGGCTTCGGCGTCTTCGCCAACTACACCCTGACGGATGCGGAAATCAAAACCAGCCGCGCCTTCGCCGGTCGCGACACCTTCGCCCTGCCGGGTCAGTCGGACGAAACCTACAACGCCGCTCTCTTCTATGAGCGGTACGGGTTCAGCGCGCGGATCTCCTACACCCACCGCGGAGATTTCCTGGAGGCGATCGACGCGACCAATCCGGGCAAGGATCTCTATGTCGAAGGTCGCGGTCAGCTGGACTTCACCACCAGCTACGACTTCGGCAACGGCGTCGAAGTGTTCGGCGAGGCCAAGAACCTGACCGACTCGGCGGGCGTCCGCTACTACGGGGTCAAGGAACGGACCTATGAGTACGAGAAGTTCGGCTACAACGTCTTCTTCGGCGTTCGCTTCAAACTGTAAGGCTCAGCCGAGCCGCGAATAGAGGTGGCCGGGCGGCGACGTCCGGCCCCTTTTTCGTTGGGGCTGAGAGGGTTGGAACGGCTTGACGAGGCCTGTCGCGATGTCGTGTGGTTAACACGCTAAGTCTCCGCTTCACCGGTTCGCCTTTTGCACGGGGACGCCGATGCGGGGGATGTGAGCCCCAAATTGAGACGGATCGACTGATGTTCCTCGAAGGCGAGGTCAACTGGACCCTGGTGCTTGGACTCCTGGCGGGCTTCGGCAATGTCGCGGCGGTCATCGCCATCTGGTTCGCCATCGCCAACCGGGTGCGCCACGCCAGCGCGACGGATCAGCTGGACATCGTTCAGAAGGTGGCGGAGTCCTCGGATCGCCGCCTGTTCGAAACCCTGAACGCCGTGCCCGTCGCCATGGTGGAGACGGACCAGACGGGCAAGTTCGTCTTCGCCAACCGCGCCGCGCATCAGTTGCTGGGCCGTCGCGACGCCGAACTCCTGGGGCTGCGGTTCCACTCCGCCACCTGGGGCATCACCTTTCCGGACGGCAAGACCGTGCCGCCCGACCTCCTTCCCAGCGCACGGGCTCTGCGGGGCCAGACGGTGCGCGGCTTTCAGCACCTGATGGTCAATGCGGCGACCCGCAAGAAGATGCTGGTTTCGGTGACGGCCATGCCGATCGAGAACGAGCACGGCCAGATCACGGGCTCGATCGCCGCCATCGTCGAGACGGACGTCCTGACCACCCCGGCGATCGAACCGATGACGCCTCCGCCGGCGCCCCCGGCCGCGCCCTCGGCGCGCCCGGCGGGACCGAGCCTGTCCGACCGCGTCTTCGACGCCGCCTCCAGCGCCCTGGTGGTGGTCGGGGCCGACGGCGCGATCCGCCAGGCCAACCGCGCCGCCCTGGTCATGCTGGGCCGCAGCGAGGGCGTGGCGGGGGCCGATTTCGCCGACCTGTTCCTGCCGCCCGACCGCCGGGTCGAGGCTCGCCAGACCCTCAGAGCCGTTCTGACCGCTCCGAGCGAGGATATCCCTCCGATAGAGACGATCGACGCCGAGGGCGCGGCGATCCGCTGGACCCTCCTGCCTCTGACCGACGAGGCGGACGCTGCGGATGCGATCCTTCTGGCCGGCTCGCCCGTATCCGAGGCCCAGGATACGGCCCCGGCTGCGCCCGCCCTCGCCGAGGCAAACGACGATGCGGCCGCCTCCGACGCGGTCGCCGCCGCCCTTACCGCCGCCCAGGCCGAATTCTCCCGCCGTCAGGAGGCCCAGGCGCTCGCCCATGAAAAGGCGCTGGCCCAGGCGGAAAAGGCGGAGCGCGATCTGCGTGAGGCCCTGGAGGCCGAACGCCGCATGGCCAATGTCGGCCGTTTGGCGGGCGGGGTGACGCAGGATTTCGCCGCCCTGCTGAACGTCATGACCTCCGCCCTGGACATGCTGTTGCGCCACTCCGACGATCCTGACCGCGTCCGCCGGCTGGGCCAGGCGGCCCTGACGGCGGGGCGACGCGGCGAACAGATGACCCGCCGGCTGAGCGCCTTTTCTCAGGACGAGGACCGCACCCTGCTGCGGCGCCTGGACCTGGGCGTACTGTTGGCGGGGCTGGAGGGCCGGCTGCGCCAGATCGCCGGACCGGACGTCGATCTGATGATCGAGACCCCGAACCAGCCCGCGCCGGCGCGGGTCGATCCCGTCGCATTCGAGGCGGCGGTCATCGCCTTGACCCGCAATGCGGTCGAGGCCTCGAACGGCGCCGGATCGGTCGCCGTTCGTCTGGCGATCGCCTCGGCCGGCGACCTGCGGCTCAGCGTGCGCGACTCCGGCCCCGGCATGGATTCGGACACTCTGCGTCGCGCGCCCGAACCCTTTTTCACCACCCGAAGCGACGCGGCGGGGCTGGGTCTGTCTCAGGCCTTCGCCTTCGCCCGACAGGCGTCCGGCGCCCTGACCGTGGAGAGCGCCCCGGGCGAGGGGGCTGAGGTGGCCATCACCCTGCCGCTGGATTTGACGCCTGAAGGCGCCGCCGGCGCCCAGCCCGAGCCGTCGCCGCAGGAGCAGACCAGGGCCGAGCCGGTCGTCTGACCCCCTGCAAAGGTCGATTCCGCGCCCCATATGATGCGCGGCGGTTGACCCGTGCGGGGTCGGCGCTAGTGTCCGCGCGCTTTTCCCGCGCGCCAGAAGACCAGAGGATATCATGGCCGAAGCCCCCGCTCCCTACGACGTCGTCATCATCGGCGGGGGGCCCGGCGGCTATAACGCCGCCATCCGCGCCGGCCAGCTGGGCCTGAAGGTCGCCTGCGTCGAGATGCGCGCCACCCTGGGGGGCACCTGCCTGAACGTCGGCTGCATGCCGTCCAAGGCCCTGCTCCACGCCTCGGAAATGTTCGACGCCGCCAACAGCGAGTTCGCCAAGATCGGCATTGAGGTCCAGCCCAAGCTGAACCTGGGCCAGATGCACAAGTCCAAGGACGACAGCGTCACCGCCCTGACCAAGGGGATCGAGTTCCTGTTCAAGAAGAACAAGGCCGACTGGATCAAGGGCAAGGGCAAGATCGTCGGAAAGGGCAAGGTCGAGGTGACCGCCGCCGACGGCTCGGTCCAGACGGTGGAGGCCAAGAACATCGTGATCGCCACCGGCTCGGAGCCCACTCCGCTGCCGGGCGTCGCCTTTGAAGCGGGCAAGGTGATCGATTCCACCGGCGCCCTGTCCCTGCCGGCCGTGCCCAAGAAGCTGATTGTGGTCGGCGCCGGCATCATCGGCCTGGAGCTGGGTTCGGTCTGGCGCCGCCTGGGCGCCGAGGTGACGGTGGTCGAGTTCCTGGACCGCATCACCCCCGGCATGGACACCGAGGTCGCCACCGCCTTCCAGCGCACCCTGACCAAACAGGGCATGGCGTTCAAACTGGGCGCCAAGGTCACGGCCGCCAAGTCGGGCAAGGACGGCGTGGAGCTGACGGTCGAGCCCTCGGCCGGCGGCGCCGCCGAAACCCTGAAGGGCGACGTCGTCCTGGTCGCCATCGGCCGCCGGCCCTATACGGACGGCCTGGGTCTGGAGACCATCGGCGTCACGCCGGACAAGCGCGGCTTCATCGACCATGATCACTTCAAGGTCGCCGACGGCGTCTGGGTGATCGGCGACGTGACCCATGGCCCGATGCTGGCGCACAAGGCGGAGGAAGACGCCGTCGCCGTGATCGACACCATCGCCGGCAAATACGGCCACGTCGATTACGCCCTGGTGCCCAGCGTGGTCTACACCTTCCCCGAAGTCGCCTGGGTCGGTCAGACCGAGGATCAGCTGAAGGCCGCAGGCGTCGCCTACAAGAAGGGCAAATTCCCCTTCACCGCCAACAGCCGCGCCAAGATCAACCACGAGACCGACGGCTTCGTTAAGGTTCTGGCCGACGCCGCCACCGACAAGGTTCTGGGCGTCCACATCATGGGCCCCCAGGCCGGCGAAATGATCCACGAAGCCGCCGTCACCATGAGCTTCGGCGGCGCCTCGGAAGACATCGCCCGCACCTGCCACGCCCACCCCACCCGTTCGGAAGCCGTCCGTCAGGCGGCCATGGACGTCGAAGGCTGGATGATGCAGGCCTGATCCGGCCCCCGTCGACCTGTCAGTCGATGTGACAAGGCCCGCCCGGAGGATCCGGGCGGGCCTTTCATTTGCGCCTGTTCGATCCCGCTCAGGCGGCCCAGACCGTCCGTTCGTCCTGAGCGTCGCCGTATGGCGCCCCGTCGCCCAGACGGAAGCGCGACACCAGTTCGGCCAGCCGTTCCGCCTCCTGGCTGAGCGCCTGGTTGGCGGCGGTGGTCTGTTGGACCATGGCGGCGTTCTGCTGGGTGGTCTGGTCCATCTGGTTGACGGCCGTATTGACCTCGGCCAGCCCCTCGGCCTGCGCCTTGGCCGAGGCGGCGATCTCGCCGGCCAGCTGGTTGATTTCGGCCACCTGGCCGATCAAGGCGGTCAGGGCCGCACCGGTCTGGGACACCAGTCGGGCGCCTTCGCCGACGCTGGCGCTGGAGGCGGCGATCAGGTCTTTGATCTCCCGCGCGGCCCCCGCCGACCTCTGGGCCAGGGCGCGAACCTCTGAGGCCACCACCGCGAAACCGCGACCGGCCTCGCCCGCCCGCGCCGCCTCGACCCCGGCGTTCAGGGCCAGGAGATTGGTCTGGAAGGCGATTTCGTCGATCACCCCGATGATTTCCCCGATCCGGCCCGAGGTCGCCTCGATCTCGCCCATGGCGGCTGTGGTCTCGGCGATGATCTGCTCTCGCGTCGCGGCGCCGCTTCGGGCCTCGGCGGTGATGTCGGCGGCGGACCGGGCGCCTTGCGCAGTCTTGCGCACCGTGACCGTGATCTGATCGAGGGCGGCGGCGGTCTGTTCCAGGGCGGCGGCCTGTCTTTCGGTGCGGCGCGACAGGTCGTCGGTCGCCGTCGTCACCTCCGATGTTGCAGCCCGCATCGCCTCAACCAGGTCTACGATGTCGGCCATGGTCGCCGCCAGCGTGTCCACGGCGGCGTTATAGTCGTCCTTCAGCTTGCGGCTGCGCTCGGCGAAGTCTGCGGTGATCCGATGGCTCAGATCTCCGCGCGCCAGGGCCGCCAGACCTTGTCCGAGCGCCTCCGCCACCAGGGCGTTTTCCTCAGCCAGACGGTCCCGTTCCGCTTCTCCCGCCTCTTGCGTCACACGGGCGGCCTCACGCATGGCCTCGGTCTCGGCTTCCGCGGCCTTCTGGCGCACCGCAGCGTCGCGGAAGGCGGCGACGGCGCGGGCCATCTGGCCGATGTCGTCTTCACGCATGGCCCAGGGCGTGTCGAAGTCGGTTCGGCCCTGGCGCAGGGCTTCCATCCGCTCGCACAGAGCCTTGAGAGGCGAAAACATCCGGCGGGAAACGATCAGACACAGCCCGACCCCCAGCAGGGCGGCGGCCAAGCCGCACACGAACAGAGCGATCATCACCTGGTTCACCGAGGCCATGAAGTCCGCCTTGGGGATGCCGACATACAGCACGCCGATGGTCTGGCCGGCCCTGGTCTTGATCGGGTCGTAGGCGACGAAATAAGGCTTGCCCAGAATGTCGGCCTGGCCTCGATAGGGCTCGCCCGCCTTCAGCACCGCATCATAGACGGGGCCGGGCTTCAGCCGAGTGCCGACGGCGCGCGAGCCGTCGTCCTTGACCACATTGGTGGTCACGCGCAGGTCGTTCAGAAAGACGGTGGCCGTACCCCCGACGAGTGTCTTGATCCGATCCACCGGCTCGACGAAGTCGTTCATCGGGGTCGATCCGACATACAGCCTGCCGTCGCGCGCCGTGAAGCCGTCGCCATAATCGGCCAGCACGTCCCAGGCGACCCGCATATTGGCTTCCTGACGCTCGGCGGCCTGGGCCTCAGCGTCGCGGGTCAGCAGGACCGCAGCGACAGCCGTCAGCACCAGGGTCAGGACGCCCAGGGCCGTAATGACCATCAAGGCCGTCTTGCCGGAAAGGGAAAGCGCGCTGGGCTTCATGGCCGATCCTCAGCGATTCGGTCTGGCGGACCACGACTGTTACCGAACAGGGTCTGGATTTCTATCCCTGGCAAGGGCCGACCTTCTCAATCAGCCAGGCTCTTCAACCTGTAGAGGGTCTCCAGAGCCTCGCGCGGCGTCAGGGCGTCGGGGTCCACCGCCTGCAAGGCCGCCTCCAGCTTGGAAGGCGCGCGCGGCGGCTCCGGCTCGGCCACGGCGAACAGCGGCAGATCGTCCAGGCGGGCCGCTGCCGCCTTCTCCCCTTCCAGCCGCTCCAGCACCGCCTTGGCCCGCGCCACCACCGCGGCCGGCGCCCCGGCCAGCTTGGCCACCTGAACGCCGTAGGATCGGTCCGCCGCCCCCGGCGCCGCCTCGTGCAGAAAGACCAGATCGCCGTTCCACTCCTTGGCCGTCATGGACAGGTTGCAGACGTGGTCCAGCCGCGTCTCCAGCTGGGCCAGCTCGTGATAGTGGGTGGCGAACAGGGTGCGGGCGCGGTTGACGTCGTGCAGGGCCTCGGCCGTGGCCCAGGCGATGGCCAGGCCGTCATAGGTGGCCGTGCCGCGGCCGATCTCGTCCAGAACCACGAAGCTGCGCGGCGTGGCCTGGGTCAGGATGGCGGCGGTCTCGACCATCTCCATCATGAAGGTGGAGCGGCCGCGCGCCAGGTCGTCGCCGGCGCCGACGCGGCTGAACAGCCGGTCCACCACGCCCAGACGCATCGCCCGCGCCGGCACGAAGGCCCCGGCCTGGGCCAGGATCACCAAAAGCGCGTTCTGGCGCAGGAAGGTCGACTTACCGGCCATGTTCGGCCCGGTGACGATAGCCAGCCGGGCGCAGTCCGATCCAGACCCGTCCAGCCGGGCGTTGTTGGGCGTATAGGGATCGCCGGCCGCCTTGACCGCCGCCTCGACCACCGGATGCCGCCCGGCCTCGACCGAGAAGACCAGACTGTCGTCCACCACCGGCCGGGTCGCCCCGGCCTCCTGGGCCCATTCCGCCAGGGCTGCATGGGCGTCCAACTCGGCCAGAGCCTCCGCGACCGCCTGCAGCGGCTGGGCCAGGCGGGCGACCTCGCGCCGCCAGCCCTCGAAGGTCTCGGCCTCGATGGCCAGGGCGCGGTGACCGGCCTGGCTGATCCGGGCGTCCAGCTCCGACAGTTCGACCGTGGTGAACCGCACTTGGCTGGCCAGGGTCTGACGGTGGATGAAGGGGCTGTCCGGCCCCGCCCGCAACAGGCCCTCCGCCGCCTTGGCCGAGGTTTCCAGGAAATAGCCCAGGACGGCGTTGTGCTTGACCTTGAAGGGCACGCCGGACTCGGCGACCGCCCGCGCCTCCAGATCGGCCACCACCCGGCGGCTGTCGTCGCGCAGGGTGCGGGCGGCGTCCAGTTCAGGCCGATAGTCGGGGCGCACGAAACCGCCGTCGCGGGCCAGATGGGACGGTTCGTCCACCAGGCCGTCGATCAGATCGGCCTTCAGCCGCGACACCTCAGGCGACAGGCTCAGTCGGTCCAGGGCCAGGGCGATGCGGCGGGGCTGGCCGGTGAGCGGGTCCACCTGACCGATGAACAGGCCCGCGATCCCCTCGGCGACGGACAGGCCCACCCGCACCGCCGCCAGATCGCGCGGACCGCCGCGCCCCAGGGCCAGCCGTCCGACCGCCCGCGCCACATCGGCCGAGGCCTTCAGACCGTCGCGGAGGTCGCGCCGCAGATCGCGCCGCTCCAGCAGCCATTCGACCGCGTCGAGCTGTTCATTGATCGCCAGGGGGTCGCGCAGCGGCCGGGCGATCCGTTCCGCCAGGGCCCGGGCCCCGCCCGAGGTGACGGTGCGGTCGATACAGGCCAAGAGCGAGCCTTCGCGTTCGCCCCTCTGCGTCCGGTCGATCTCCAGACTGGCCCGGGTCGCCGGGTCGATGGCCAGAAACCCGCTCTCGCCCAGACGGCGGGGCGGGGCCAGGGCCGGAACCTTGCCGGCCTGGGTCGTCTCCAGATAGGCGGCGATCAGGCCGAGCGCCGAGACCTCGGCCTCCTCGAAGGCGCCGAATCCGTCCAGGGCCGCAACCCCGTACAGCCGCTCGACCCGCGTCCGCGCCGCCTGGGGCTCGGCGATGGCCGAGGCCAGGGCCTGAACCACGCCGCCGGACCCGTCCAGGGCGTCCCGCGTCGTCGGGTCGGAATAGATGCGGTCAGTGACCAGGACCTCGGACGGGCGGAAGGCGGCGAGCGTCGCCCCGAGATCCTCCAGCGCACAGGCGACGCTGTCCACCGCGCCGGAAGACAGTTCGACCACCGCCACGGCCGCGCGACCCTTGCGCACCGCTGCGGCGGCCAGCCGGTTGGCGCCGCGCGCATCCAAGAGACTGTCCTCGGTCAGGGTGCCGGGCGTCACCACCCGCACCACGCCGCGCTGAACGACCGCCTTGCCGCCGCGCTTCTTGGCCTCGGCCGGGTCTTCCAGCTGTTCGCAGATGGCCACCTTGTGACCCAGGCGGATCAGCCGGGCCAGATAGCCCTCCATGGCGTGGACCGGCACCCCGGCCATGGGGATGTCCTCGCCCTGGTGCTTGCCCCGCCTGGTCAGGGTGATGCCCAGAGCCGCCGCCGCCACCTCGGCGTCCTTGAAGAACAGCTCGTAGAAGTCGCCCATGCGGAAGAACAGGATGGCGTCCGGCTGACCGGCCTTGGCCGTCAGATACTGGGCCATGAAGGGGGTGGCGCCCTCCAGAGCGGCGGCGATGTCAGGCGGGTGAGAGACAGGGGCGTTCATGTTGCGACAGGGTGACGGATCGCGTCCTGGCGCTCAAGCCCGTTGACCGGCTCTTGCACAGGCTTGTCGCCCCTGCGATAGGCCGGATCAGGCGGTTAAGGGAACACGGTGAGACACCGTGGCTGTGCCCGCAACTGTAGGCGGCGAGAGCGTCGTCCGTCCGGGGTCTAGACCTCGGCGCCACTGGGTGACTGGGAAGGCGAGGACGGCGGTTTATGACCCGCAAGCCAGGAGACCTGGCCGCCGACGTCGCTCGCTCCTGTCCGGGACCAGACAGAGGCGCGGTTTCTCCGTGGAAGCGACCCGATCTTGCGTCGTCCCGGCCTCGCGGCCGGGCGGATCGGCTCGCTGGTCACGACCCTGCGCGCGCATTCGCCGGGCCGATACGGGGACATCGCTCACAATGAAGCGCTCCATTCTTTCATCGACGGCGGCCATGGCCGCCGTCATCGCCGCACCCGCTTTCGCCGATGAGGCGACCCAGCTGGACGAGATCGTGGTCACCGCCACCCGCCTGCCCGCCATCGTCGCCGAGACGCCCGGCGCCCGGGTCATCGATTCCAGGATCATTGAGCAACGCGGCGCCGTCTTCGCCGCCGACATCCTGTCCGACGTGCCTGGCCTGTCGGTGACGCGAACGGGGGCTTTCGGCGGGATCGCCCAGGTCCGCATGCGCGGCGCGACGCCGGGCAAGACCCTGGTGCTGGTGGACGGCGCGCCGGTCAATGATGCGGCCGAACCGAACGGCGCCTATGACTTCTCCAGCTTCGAACTGGCCGACATCGACCGGATCGAGGTGCTCAGCGGTCCGCAGTCGTCCCTGTGGGGATCGGACGCCATCGGCGGGGTGATTTCCTTCACCACGCGCGAAATCGATGGCGTTCGCGCCGAGGCCGAGGCGGGCAGCTTCGACACGGCGCGCGGTCGTCTGTCGGCCGGCGTCGCCAATGAGACCTACGCCTTCAGCGCCTATGTCTCGCGCTTCCAGACCGACGGGATTTCGGCGGCGGACAAGGCGGACGGCAATCCCGAGACCGACGGCTTTCGCAGCACGACCCTGGGCGCCAAGGGCCGCTATGTCCTGTCCGACGCGGTCAAGGTCGAAGGCGCGGCGCGCTGGAACGACAGCCACGCCGACATCGACGGCTTCCCCGCGCCTGACTATGTGCTGGCCGACACCGACGACGCCCAGGACAGCGAACAGTGGTCGGGCTTCGGCCGTGTCACGGCCCAGGCTCTGGGTCTGACGCATCAGTTCAGCATTTCGGCCTCGGAGCTGGAGCGCACCTCCTACAGCGACGGCACGCCCTTGACCTTCAACGGCGACCGCCAAGCCTATCGCTGGCAGGCGGACGGCGAAACCCGAGGCATCGACTACGCTTTCGGGATCGAGCGCAACGAGGCGTCAGCCAACCTGTACTCGGGCCTGTCGCGCGACCTGGCGATCACCTCGGCGTTCGGCATGGCGCAAGCGGACCTGGGCGCCCTGAACCTGACCGGCGGTTTGCGCTATGACGACACGGACGACTTCGGCTCCAAGACCACGGGGCGGATTTCGGCGGCCTATGATCTGGCCGGCGGCTTCATCCTGTCGGGCGCCTATGGCACGGGCTTCAAGGCCCCGACCGTCAGCCAGGCGGTGTGCGACTATTGTTTCGCGCCCCAGCCGTGGCCCGCGCTGAAGCCGGAGACGGCCGACAGCGTCGAGATCGCCCTGGGCTGGGCCTCCGCCGGCGGTCGGTTCGAGGGACGCGCGACCCTGTATCGGCTGAACGTCGAGGACCAAATCACCTATTCCGCCGGCCGCTACGTCAACGTCGCCAAGACGCGGTCGGACGGGCTCGAGCTGGAAGGCCGCGCGCGCCTCGGCGCCGGTTTCGACCTGACCTTGGCCTACGCCTGGACCGACGCTGCGGACCGCACCACGGGCGCCCGGCTGCTCCGCGTGCCCGAACACGCCGGTTCGGCGACCCTGGGCTGGACGGGGGATCGACTGTCGGGCGCCCTGACCGTGCGGGCGGAAGGCGAGCAGGACGATTCCGGCGGCTTCTCGACCGTGGTCCGCAAGGGTTTCGTCACGGCCAATCTGAACGCGGCCTACGCTTTGACGGACAAGGTCGCCCTGACGGCGCGGATCGAGAACCTGGGCGACGAACACTATCAGCAGGTGTTCGGCTATGGAGAGCCCGGCCGGTCGGCCTATGTCGGGGTCAGGCTGCGCTACTGATCAGGTTGCGGGCGTCGGCGGCGAAGGCCGCCGGCGCCTCCAGCGCCAGTTCCGACCAGTCCAGGTCGGGACCGGGCGCATGGGCGGCCGCCAATATGGCGCGCAGCTCGGCGGCGGAGGCCACGCTGGCCACCACCCGGTCCACCGCCTCCAGAGAAAAGGCGTAGGCCAGGGCGGCCTGCATCGGATCGCAGCGCCGTTCCGCCAGGCGCCGTCGGATGCGCGACAGGGCCTGATCATAGCCGGTCAAATGGGCCGGAAGATCGTCGCCGGGGGCGAACAACAGGCCGCCGGCGAAGACCGAAGACAGGTGGACCTGGGCCCCCAGGGCCTTGATCTCATCCAGAATTCCCTCGGCCGCCGCGCGCTGATCCAGAAGATTGCAGGCGACCTGAACCACATCGGCCTCCAGGCGCCGGGCTAGGAGGACGGGTCCGTCCTCGACCGTGGCGCAAAAGCCGATGCTGCGAAACAGGCCGCGGGCCTTCAAGGCCTGCAGCCGGTCCCAAAGGGCCCGCCCCTCGGCGCCGGCCAGGTCGGCGGGATTGTTGACCAGCAGGGCCTCGCCCCGCGGCAGGCCCAGACGTTCCAAGGAGCGGCGCGCCCGCGCCTCAACCCGATCCAGTCCTTCGCCCAGGCCGACGGTGCGAACCGTGACGTGGAAGGGGGAGGGGAAGGGCCAGGCCTGGCCCAACAGCCGTTCGCCGTCGCCGGTCGGCTTGGTCGCGATCACCTTGACCCCCGCGTCCGCTCCCGTCTGCAACAGGAAACGCATCGCGTCCTCGCGGGCGCCCGACGGGGCGGCCATGAGGGGCTTGGCGGCGCGCTCGGGCTCGGTCACCACGGCCAGGGCCAGGCGATCGACCGGCGACGGCGCCGAGGGAGAGGGTGGGGACTGCGTCACCCCCCGATCATGCCCCCCAAAGCTTAAGGGAGGTTGATCAAGACCTTACGCGAGTCTTACTCATCGACCACCGATATGGGTCGGGCGCGCTCAGCCGTCGGCGTCGGGCTGCCGGTCCGGGTGGGCCGCCTGAAAGGCCGGATGGGCCTGGGCGGCGGCCTCGACCGCCAGAAGGCGCGGCCAGGGCGTCAGGGCCAGATTGAACCGCCGCGCCGAATAGAGCTGTGGAATCAGATAGCAGTCCGCCAGTCCGGGACGATCGCCGAAACTCCAACCCGCACCGTGGCGCGCGACCAGGACCTCCAGAGCGTCGAAGCCCGGCGTAATCCAGCGCCCCGCCCAGGCGTCGACCGTCGCCTGATCGGCGCCGAACTCCTGACGCAGGGCGGTCAGGACGCGAAGATTGTTCAGCGGATGGATGTCGCAGCCGATCAGGGCCGCCATGGCCCGGACCTGGGCGCGGTCCTGGGCGTCCTTCGGCAACAGGGGCGGCTCGGGATGGGTCTCCTCCAGCCATTCCAGGATCGCCGGGCTTTGGGTCAGGACCGTCTCCCCCTGCTGCAAGGCGGGGGTCATGCCCTGGGGATTGATCGCCAGAAAGGCGGGGGCCTTCTGTTCGCCCTTGCGCAGATCAAGGGCCGCAGTCTGATAAGCCAGTCCCTTCAGCCCCAGGCCGATGCGGACCCGATAGCTGGCGCCGGACCGCCAATAGCCGTGCAGGATCATCAGACGATCTCGAAGCTCAGGGGCGCTAGACCCTCGATGGCGACCGCCACCTTGTCGCCGCGCACGATCGGCCCGACGCCGGACGGGGTTCCGGTGAAGATCAGGTCGCCCGGCTGAAGCGTCCACAGCCCGCCCGCCGCCGCGACGATCTGGTCCGGGTTCAGGATCATGTCGCTGAGGACGCTGGATTGGCGGGTTTCGCCATTGACGGTCAGGACGATGGACCCGTCCGGCTTCGGCAGGGCGCCCAGGGTTATGGCGCCGCAGGGCGCCGACTGATCAAACCCCTTGGCGGCGTCCCAGGGGCGGCCAGCCGCCTTGGCCTGGGCCTGCAGATCGCGTCGGGTCAGATCGCACCCGGCGGCCCAGCCGACGATCCGCCCGCCTTCGCCGATGGCCGCCACCAGCTCGGCCTCATAGTGCAGCTGGGCCGTCGCGGACGGGTAGGCCGGGTCGGCGCCGTCGGTCACCACGGCGTCGGCCGGCTTCGAAAAGAAGAAGGGCGTCTGCTTCTCGGGATCCGACCCCATTTCGCGCGCATGGGCGGCGTAGTTCTGGCCCACGCACAGAATCCGCCGCACGGGAAACCGTCGCGCATCGCCGATGATCGGCAGGCTGGGCTGGGGTGGGGGCTCGAACAGAAAGGCGGTCATGGCGCCAATCTAGGGCGCCGGGACGGAGGTGACGAGGCCTTCACCGACATTGGCGACGACGGAACCTCGATAGGGGTGTGGCGTTGGCAGACGGGGTTCCCTATTCTAATGCCAAGCTTGAAACTGGAGCGCGCATCATGGCCACCACCAAGGCTCGAGAAGACATCAAGGCCGATCTGAAGACCCTGAAGGAGGATCTGAAGGCCGGCGCTCGCGAAGAAACCCAGCGCCTGCGCGAAAAGGCCGAGGAGGCCGAGGCCCGCCTGCGCGCCAAGAGCGAGGAAGTGCGCGAACAGGCCCGCACCTATTACGACGCCGCCCGCGTTCGGGGCCGCGAATATTACGACGACGCCGCCGAGCGCCTGGACGAAGCCCAGCGCTATGTCGTCGAACGGGTGCAGGAGCGTCCGCTCCAGTCCACGGCCATCGCCCTGGGCGTCGGTCTGGTGCTGGGCATGCTGCTGGCCGGTCGCCGCCGCTGATGTTCAAGGGCATCCTCAAGCGCGCCGTGGCGACCGCCGTGGTCGCCGCCAGCGTCTTTTTGGCCGTCATCTTCCTGGGCGTCGCTGTGTTCTACGCCCTCCAATTGATGACCACGCCCTTGGGCGCGGCCGCCATCACCTTCGGCCTGTTCGCCTTGACGGCCCTGATCGTCGCCCTCGTCTTCCTGAAGCGCGCCGAAGGGGACGATGAGGACGAGGAGGAGGAGCCGGAGGGTCTGGCCGGCAAGATCCTGCATATGGTGCGCGAGCGCCCTGTCATCGGGGTGGTCGGCGGACTGGGGGCCGCCTTCCTGCTGCTGCGCAATCCCGCCCTGGCCGCGATCGTGGCCGGCATGGTGGCGGACCGCAAGATGGAGCATCGCGGCTACGGCCGTCGCCGGCGGCGATAGTCTTTCCTTTCTCTGTCGCGGGCGGAACCCCCCGCGACCGGGAACGTTGATCCACCGACGGACGAACGGCTGCGAGGCCGCCGTCGGAAACATCAACGCAGGAGCTAAACCCATGATTCGCTGGGCAATTATCTTCCTGGTCGTGGCTTTGATCGCAGCCGTTCTCGGCTTCGGCGGCATCGCGAACTTCTCGTTCGAGATCGCCAAATTCATCGCCGTGATCGCCATCATCCTGTTCGTCATCGCCCTTGTGGCCGGCGGACTTCGCGGACGCGGCGCGCCTCGATTGTAAAGGGCGTCGAGCTTCAAAACGGAAAGGGCCGGAACGCGAGTTCCGGCCCTTTCTTCATGCCGAGGTCCTTATGGGCCGTGGCCGAGATGGAAGGGCGGCGTCAGACCGCCGCCTTTTCCAGCATGCCCGGCGCGTTCGGATCGGGCGCCGTCGCCGCGCGGCGGGTGTCCTGGCGACGCGGAAGCCTCCACACCTGATGCGGCCTGTAGGCCGCGCCGTCCCAGGCCAGGGCGGTGACCGTGATGGTCTTAGCGTCCCAATCCACCTGATTGAAGCCGGGCGGCGATCCCCGCTCCCGATGCGACAAGGTTCCGCAACCCACCGCATAGGAACAGCGATCCGCCAGGTCGATCGCCAGGGCGAAGGGCACATGGACATGGCCCGTCATGATCAGATCCACGCCCGCCTCGGCGAAGATCAGCGCCGCCTCGTCCCCGCGCTTGACCTCACCGGTCATCGGCGCCCCGATCATCTCGATCAGCGGATGGTGACAGGCGAGGATGCGCAGCGCCCCGATCGGCGCCTGCCGCAGGGCCTCGGCCGCGCGCCGGGTCTGGTCCAGATCGATGACCCCCTTTGACCAGTTGGGCCGGGCCTGCCAGCCGCGTGCGGTGACGACGCCGCGCACCATGACGGTCTCATTGCAGAACTGGCCGTCGTGGGCCGGAAACCCGGTCGCCGTCTCGAACGCTTTCCAGGGATGGAACAGCCTTGCGACCGCGTCCCAGTAGGGGACGTCGTGGTTGCCGACGATGACGAAGCGCGGCTCGGGCATGGCGCGCATCCAACGACCCGCCGCCGCGAACTCCTTGGGATAGCCCTTCTGGGTGATGTCGCCTGTGATCAGGACCAGGTCGTTGGGCGTGGCGTGGGCGTATTCCAGGGCGGCGGCGACCGCCCCCTTGTGCTCACATCCGAAATGAACATCGGAAAACTGGAGAATACGCCCCATTACAGACTGTCCTCGGCGGCGGGGGGTTTGGGCGCCAGGGCGCGAAACGCCTTGGGAATGAACCGCACCGTCGCCTCGGGGCTCAGAAGAAGGGGTTCGCCGTCGATCACGGCGGGAATCTTGGACCGGGCGCGCACGTCGATCCGCTTGGCGGGGCGGGTCGAGACCGCGGGATCATGGCGCCAGTCGCTGAACAGGGCCGTCGCCGCCAGTCGGAAGGCCTGGGTGGCGTCCGACGGATCCAGCGCCGCCGCCTCCAGCCCCGTCGGCTCCTCCATCGCCTTGGAGATCATCGGGCTGATCAACACCAGGGCTTCGGCGCGGCGACGGCCGCCTCCGTCCAGGCTGAACCTCAATCGGCCGGAAAAGGCTCGCTTCAGCGCCCGTCGAGCATAGGCCCAGGCCAGTCTCAGCTTTCCGGTCCGCATCGCCTCCCGCGCCGGGGCCCAAAGGGCCGGCGATCCCAGGATGGCCGCGCAGTAGAAATATTCCCCGCCGACCTCGCCGCCGGACACCGTCTGGGGCTCGCCCTCCTCCAGGGCGTGGCGCAAGGCCGCCTTCCAATCGCCGGTGCCGTAAAGCGCCTTGGGCAACATGTTCATGGTGCCGCCGGGCAGGGGGGCGATCATCGGACCGTCCGGCCTGGCCTTGGCCGCCACCGAACGGGCCGTGCCGTCCCCGGCAAGAACGAAGATGACGTCGGGCGTTGCGGCGAAGGCGTCGGCGATGGCCTGGTCGAAGCCGCCGCCTTGCAACAGCATGACCTGGCTCTCCACCTGATAGTCGGCCAGGATCGCCTCGACCTCTGCGACGGCGCGCGATCCGACGCCGCCTGACAGCGGATTCACCAGAATGACCAACCGCTTCAGCGACGCATGAGGCGTCAGGACGCGGCCCGCGTCCGGGCGCGGCCCGCCCGCCCCTGTGTCGGGCTCAGAGCTCAGGATGTCGGTCATGTCGGGCCGAACGCCTGCCAAGCCGAGCCGTTCCCCTCAGCATGACTCGAACGTCGCTTTGACGCCTCAGCGGCTGGGGCTGGGCGTTCGGCCGATCAAGGCTTGACCGTGGGCCCAGGCCGTCGCGATCCATCCGTCCATGGTCCGGCCGGCGGTCTCGACCGAACCCGCCCTGATCGACAGAACCAGCGTCAGGGCGCCGATCAAGGCCAGCAGAACCAGCAGGGTGTTGACCAGGGACGCCGCCGAGACTCTGCGCTTGCGTTTGCGAGGCCGCGACCAGATCGGTCCCTCGGCGCCGGCCGAAGCCCGCGTCAGTGTGGAAAATCGCATCGTCCTGCCCCCCATAAGCTTGACTGCCGTGCGGCGATTTTAGCCGCTTCAGCGGAACAGTGATAGACAAGGGAACCGGTGCGGGAGTCCAGCGTTCTCGTATTCGGGGCGAACCCAGGATAAAGGAATTCACCATGAACAAGGCCATCATCGCCATAGCCGGCGCCGGTCTTCTGGCTTCAGCCTGCGCCAGCGATCCTTACGGCGGCACCAACCAGACGGTGCGCCAGGGCGCCATCGGCGCGGGCCTCGGCGCCGTGGCGGGCGCGGTCATCGGCAACAATGTCGGCGGCGGCAATGCGGCCACCGGCGCCCTGATCGGCGGCGCCCTGGGCGGTGCGGCCGGCGCGGTGCGCGGCTCTCAGGCGGACCGCAACAACCAGCAGCGTTATCGCGACAGCCAAGGTCGCTACTACTACTGCTACGACAACCGCCAGGACGAATGCTACTGGGACAATGGCCAACGGCGCTATTGAGCTTCAGGGTTTCTGAACGGACGTGAGACGGTTCGCGTCCGTTCAACCGGGCGGCTCGTCGGCGACGGGCCGCCCTTTTTGCGTCTGCAGACGCACAACCGAGGGGGACGGTATGAGATATCTGACGATTTCGGCATTGGGTTTGGCTGCGGCCGTGTCGGCCTGCGCCACCGCGCCTTCGCGAGACGCAATCGTGACGGGGGAATCTCCGTGCGCGCCGGTGCGGTTCGACATCTATTTCCGTGAAGGCGAGGCTCGGCTTACGCCTGCGGCCGATCAGGCGATCACGGCGGCGGCGAATGTGCTGAAGACCTGCGACGTTCGGCGGGTCCAAGTGCTGGGCCTCGCGGACGCCACGGGCGGGTCTGCGGCCAACCTCAGCCTCTCTCAACAGAGGGCGCGGTCCGTGGCCCAGGCCTTGAACACCGCCGGCCTGCCCGCCCCCGTCTTCGACGTGGCCGCCGCCGGGGACGTCGGCGCAGTCACGACCGAGGGCGCTGCCGAGCCGTTGCGCCGCCGCACCGAGGTGGCGATCGACGCCCATCCTCGCTGATCCCGTAAAGGCGCCCTGACAGGGGCGGTCTCCCGGCCTAAAAGGCCGATCATGCGCCTTCTTTTCTCCATCCTGTTCAAGGCCGGCCGGCTCCGCGACGGCTCCAGAGTCGGGGTGCGCCTGCTGCTGGTCTTGAACCTGGGCCTGCTGCTGGGCCTGGCCTCTCCGGCCCTGGCCCAGGTCCGAAGCCAAGCCCCCGTCGAGACGGGCGCTCAGGGCGAGGAGAACATCCGGGCGGAACTCATTCCTCTGACGCGCTGGGCGGCGCCGGGTTCCACCGCCGTGGTGGCGGTGCGACAGCAGATCGCCGAGGGGTGGCACACCTATTGGCGCAACCCCGGCGATTCCGGGGGCCCCACCACCCTGAACTGGCGCCTTCCGCCGGGGGTCGAGGCCGGCGACATCGTCTGGCCCCTGCCGACCCGCCAGCGGCTGATGAGCCTGGTCAACTACGGCTATTCGGGCGAGGTCTATCTGCCCGTGCCGATCGAGATCCCGGCCTCGGCCCGACCCGGCACCACCCTGCCCCTGGTCGCCGACGCCCTGCTTCTGGTGTGCAGCGACCAGATGTGCGTGCCGGTGCAGATGAGCCTGAGGCTGGACCTGCCGATCCGGGAGGGGGCGCCGCCGCTGGACCCGGATCACGGCCGGGCGCTCCAGGCCGTGCTCGAGGCCGCGCCACGCCCTGCGGGGATCGAGGCGCGCGCCGCGCTCGAGAACGGCGTCCTGACCCTGTCGGCGGCGGGCGGACCGCTGGCGGAGATCATGGGCCGCGCGCCGGGCGTGACCCAGGCCTATTTCTATCCCTATGACGGCGGCGTGATCGACCATGCGGCGGCCCAGTCGGGCCAGGCCGGCCCCCGGGGGCTGAGCCTGACCCTGACTCCCGGGGCCGATCTGAAGGCTCAGGGCCTGACCCGGCCGGTGTCCGGCGTCCTGGCCACCGACGCCGGCGCCTGGGAGATCACGGCCCAGCCCGGTCCCCCCCTGCCCGGAACGGCCGGCGGCGCGGCCCTCAGCGGCGAGGCCGCCCCCCCCGCCGAAGGGGCCGGCGCGGGCTTGATCCTGCAGTCGATCCTGTTCGCCTTCGTCGGCGGACTGATCCTGAACCTGATGCCCTGCGTCTTCCCCATACTGGCGATGAAGGCCGCCGCCCTGGCCGTCTCGGCCCATCAGGCCGGCGAGGCGCGGCGCGACGGCCTGATGTTCCTGGCCGGGGTCCTGTCCAGCTTCCTGGTCCTGGCGGGCGCCCTGCTGATCCTGCGCGCGGGCGGCGAGGCCATAGGCTGGGGCTTCCAGCTTCAGTCGCCGGCGGTGATCGCGGGCCTGGCCCTGCTGATGCTGGGCGTCGGTCTGAACCTGTCGGGCGTCTTCCATGTCGGGGCAGGGCTGCAGGGGGCCGGCGCCAGTCCCCTGTCGCGGCTGCCCGGCGGCGTGGGGGCCTTCTTCACCGGGGTGCTGGCCGTGGTCGTCGCCGCCCCCTGCACCGCCCCCTTCATGGCCGCCGCCCTCGGCGCAGCCCTGCTGGCGCCCTGGCCGGCGGCCCTGGCGATCTTCCTGATGCTGGGCCTGGGCCTGGCCCTGCCCTATGTGGCGATCAGCCTGTCGCCCGGCCTGTTGCGACGCTTCCCCCGGCCGGGGCCGTGGATGGAGCGGCTGAAGGCCCTGCTGGCCTTCCCCATGTACGGCGCGGCCCTGTGGCTGGTCTGGGTCTTTTCGCGCCAGACGGGACCCGACGCCTTGGCCCTGGTCCTCGCTGCGGGCCTGATGCTGGCCTTCGGTCTGTGGCTGTCCGGCATGAACCAGGCGCGCCGGGCCCAGGGCGGGACCGCCGTGGTCAGCGCCGTCGCCGCCACCCTGGCCCTGCTCTTCGCCGTCGGTTTCGCCGGTCTGGCCGCCACCCGGCCGCCGTCCGCGGCGGCGGCCGAGACCGGTTCCCTCACAGCCGCCCACTGGTCGGCCGAGGCCGTCCGCGCCGCCCAGGCCGCAGGCCGTCCCGTCCTGGTCAACTTCACCGCCGACTGGTGCGTCACCTGCAAGATCAATGAGCGCGCCGCCCTGTCCTCGCCCCGCGTCGCCGAGGCCATGAAGGCGTCGAACACCCTCTATCTGGTCGGCGACTGGACCCGCCGCGACGACGCCATCAGCCGTGAACTGGAGCGTCACGGCCGCTCGGGCGTGCCCCTGTATCTGCTGTATCCGGCGGAAGGCGGCGAGCCCCGCGTTCTGCCGCAACTGTTGACTGAAGGCCTGGTCCTCGAGGCGCTCCGCCCCGTCAAAACGACTAGACCTCAGGCTGAGGCGGGGCGGTGATCACTTCGACATTGTCGTTCAGCAAATAAGACAGTTCCGACAGGGCCGTAGCGCGCTCTGCGGGGGTAGCGGCGGCCTGAACCGCCTCAACCTTTTTCGGCATGTCCTCGGAGATGCCGCGCAGGATGCATTTCAGATCGCCGTCGGTGCCCCGTTCCTTCAGAATCAGATGGCCCTGCAGGTCCAGGGCCGCCAGTTCGTCCGCCTGGGCCTTGAAGCCGGTGAAGGCCTGGCTGGTGAAGAAACCAGCGTCGTCCGCAGCCTTTGACGCCGCCCAGCCGTCCACCATCGCCTTCAGCCTCCCGGACCGGGCCACGATGTCGGCGAACAGGGGCTCGGCCGCCACGGACACGGGGGCGCCGGCGGCCGCAGCGGGCTGATCAGCCGCCAGGGCCACGGCGGGATTGGACAGGGTCAGGGCGATCGTGAGAGCAAGGCCGCAGGACATGGGTGACTTCCTGTTTCAGCGTCGGCTAGGACGTTGAACCGGCATACGCTCGACCCGTAAACGAGTGTTTACCTTCCTTGTCTTCCCAAGATTTCTCCTCCCGAGGACGACTGATGACCCGCAACGACGCCTGGACCGCCTTCGACGCCGCCGCCGCAACGGCGGGCAAAGCCCGTATCGTGGACCAGTTCGCCGCCGATCCGGACCGGCTGGCGCGGATGTCGGTCGAGGCGGCGGGTCTCTATCTGGATCTGTCGAAACAGAGCTGGACCCGGGACGCCTTCGAGGCCTGTCTGGACCTGGCCCACGCCTGCGACGTCGAGGGCCGTCGCGCCGCCCTGTTCGCCGGCGAGGCCGTCAACCTGACCGAGGGCCGGGCCGTGCTGCATCCGGCCCTGCGGGCCCCGGCCGGCGCCGACTTCAAGGCCCTGGGCGAGCCGGTCTCGGCCGAGGTGGACGCGGTGCGCGCCGACATGAAGACCTATGCCGAAGCCGTGCGCGCGGGCGCCGAGGCGGGGGCGACGGGCAAACGGTTCAAAGCCATCGTCCATGTCGGCATCGGCGGCTCGGACCTGGGTCCGCGCGTGGTGTGGGACGCCCTGCGGCCGCTGGAGCCGTCCATCGACCTGCGTTTCGTCGCCAACATCGACCCCCGCGACATGGCCGAGGCCCTGACGGGGCTCGATCCCGAGACCACCCTGGTCGTGGTGGTGTCCAAGACCTTCACCACCCAGGAAACCCTGGCCAACGCCGAGGCGGCCAAGGCCTGGCTGGCGGCCGCCCTGCCGGTCGAAGGCATGACGAAACACTTCATCGGGGTGACGGCGGCGCCGGACAAGGCGGCGGCCTTCGGCTGCGGCCGCACCTTCGCGTTCAGGGACTGGGTCGGCGGACGCTATTCGCTGTGGTCGGCGGTCAGCCTGTCGTGCGCCATCGCCCTGGGCTGGGACGTGTTCGAGGCCATGCTGGCCGGGGCGGCGGCCATGGACGATCACTTCGTCTCGGCCCCGCTGGAGCGGAACGCCCCGATCCTTCTGGCCCTGGCCCAGGTCTTCAACGTTGACGGCCTGAACCGGCCGGACCGCACGGTGGCCCCCTATGCCCACGCCCTGCGCCGCCTGCCGTCTTTCCTGCAGCAGCTGGAGATGGAGTCGAACGGCAAGCGGGTGCATCGCGACGGCGCGCCCGTGACGCGCCAGACCTGCCCCGTCGTCTTCGGCGAGCCCGGCACCAACGGCCAGCACGCCTTCTTCCAACAGATCCACCAGGGCCCCAAGATCGTCCCGGCCGAGTTCGTCATCGTGGCCAAGACCCACGGAGACGCGCCGGAATCCCCCCTCTGGTCAAACGCCCTGGCCCAGGGTCAGGCCCTGATGCTGGGCAAGACCACCGAAGCCGCCAAGGCGGAAGGCCTGGCCCAGGGCCTGTCGGAAGAAGAGGCGACCCGTTTGGCGACCCACCGGACCTTCACCGGAAACCGCCCCTCGACCGCCATACTGATGGACCGTCTGACGCCCCAGACCCTGGGCGCCCTTCTGGCCCTCTATGAGCACAAGACCTTCGTCGAGGGCGTGATCTGGGACATCAACAGCTTCGACCAATGGGGCGTGGAGCTGGGCAAGGTCCTGGCCAAGGCGATCCTGAAGGACGTCCACGCCGGCGGCCCCTCCGCCGATCTGGACCCTTCGACCGCCGGCCTGATGACGCGGTTGATGGGCTGACGCTCACGCCGGCGCGGCGTCGATCGTCAAGACGCGCCGGGGGGCGCGTCTCCCGGCCGGCGGCGAGCGGTGCAGGACCACCGGCAAGTCCGGCCAGGCCTCCCAGCCCGGCGCCGTGCCCTTCATGACGGCGACGTCGCCAGGGTGAAGGGTGCGGACCCGACGACGCGTGCCGATCTTGCGTCCGTCCAGATCCTCGCCGATCTCGCCGGCGAAGGCCCATTCCGGCCCCGGCCCCTCATAGGCGACGATCAGGCGCACCGGCACGGCGTCCTGATGAAACCGCGGGCAGGCGCGGCGGGTCACGGTCTCGCACCGCGCCCGCCAGGCCTCGCATCCGCTGACCGTCGCCACAATCTCCGCCAATCGTTCGATGTCCTGGAGAAACCACTCGGGCGCCGCGCCCGATAGGGCGATCCAGCGCCCGTCGCAGTCGGCGGTGAAGTCCGGCGGGGGCAAGGCGTCCGGCGGCATGGGACTGGGCCGCGACCAGATCGCCATCCGCACCTGCGGCTCGAACAGGGTGGTGAAGACCGTGGGCGCCTGCCCCTGGACGACTGCGCCGACCGCCATGGAAAACCTTGCTGACTGTGCATGTTATAATATAACGTAACTCTCACAGTCGCCGGGCTGTGGTCAAGCTCGGCGCAGCAGCCGTGGAGCGCCGTCATGTCCGAGTTCAAGACCCTGCCCGTCACCGTCCTGTCCGGCTTCCTCGGAGCCGGCAAGACGACCCTGCTGAACCACGTCCTGGCGAACCGCGACGGGCTGCGGGTCGCGGTGATCGTCAATGACATGAGCGAGGTGAACATTGACGCCGCCCTGGTGCGCGACGGGGGCGGGGCGGACCTGTCGCGGACCGAGGAACGGCTGGTGGAGATGTCCAACGGCTGTATCTGCTGCACCCTGCGCGAGGATCTGCTGATCGAGGTCGGCAAGCTGGCGCGCGAGGGTCGGTTCGACTGTCTGCTGATCGAATCGACCGGAATCTCCGAACCCATGCCGGTCGCCGCCACCTTCGACTTCCGCGACGAGGACGGGTTCAGCCTGTCGGACCTGGCCCGGATCGACACCATGGTGACCGTGGTGGACGCCTTCAACTTCCACCGCGACTATCCCTCCACCGACCGGCTGAAGACCCGCGGCGAGCATCTCGGCGAGGACGACGAGCGCACGGTCGCCAATCTGCTGATCGACCAGATCGAGTTCGCCGACGTCATCGTGTTGAACAAGTGCGACCTGCTGGAGGAAACGCAGCTCGGGACGCTGAAGGCCATGATGGCCCAGTTCAATCCGCGCGCCCGCATCATTCAGGCGGTGCGCGGCGCCGTGCCCCTGGATCAGGTCGTCGGCACGGGCCTGTTCGACATGGAGCGGGCGGAACAGGCCGCCGGCTGGTCCCAGGCCCTGCGCGGCGAGGTCACGCCCGAGACTGAGGAATACGGCGTCTCGACCTTCGTCTACAGGGCGCGCAGACCCTTTCATCCCCGGCGCTTCTACGAGCTGCTGAAGCGCGAATGGCCCGGCGTCTGGCGCTCCAAGGGCTTCTTCTGGCTGGCCAGCCGGATGGACTATGTCGGTTCCTGGAGCCAGGCCGGGGCGGTGACCGAACATGAATGGGGCGGACTGTGGTGGGCCTCGGCGCCGCGCGAGCGCTGGCCCGACGACAATCCCGAATGGCTGAAGGCGATCGAGGCCGTCTGGCGTCAGCCCTACGGCGACCGGCGTCAGGAGATCGTCCTGATCGGCAAGGACATGAACCGCGATCTGCTGACCTTTATGTTCGACGCCGCCCTCTTGACCCGGTTCGAGATGGAACGCGGACCCAGGGGCTGGGCCAGGCTGGAGGACCCTTTCCCGCATTGGGGGCCGCGTCGGGACGCGGCATGACAAAAGGGGCGCCTCGATCGGCGCCCCTTCTTCATTCAGGCCTGTCGCCTACCAGCGGCGATCGTAGCGGTAGTCGCGCCGGTCATCGCGACGGTCGTAACGTTGGTCGCGGCGATAGTCGCGATAGTCGCGGCGCTGCTCCCAGCGCGGATCGCGGCTGTTGATGCCGTGTTCGCGCTCCCAGTGGCCCTGGTTCCGGTAGCAGCGGCCGCCGCGATAATAGCCGCAGTCCGACCCGCGGTTGGACGAGGCGACCGCGCCCAGGGCCGCGCCGGCCAAGGCGCCGCCCGCAATATAGGTTCCGTCGCCATTGCCGTAGACGGCGCCCGCCAGTCCGCCGACGGCGGCGCCGATCAGGGCGTTGCGGGCGGTGTCGTCGCGGTCACGCGACTGGGCCGAAGCCGGGGCGGCGGTCAAGGCCAGGGCGGCGGCGGGGACGACAACGGCGGCGGTGATTTTCAACAGCTTGGACATGGTCCGTCTCCTCTGAATCGCCTCGCGTCTTCCGGGGATCGCGAGCGTTGAGGTGGTTTTAGCGCGCGCCGTTTGAACGGGTTCGGAGGCCGTGGTTCATCGCGCGTTCATCCGTCGCGGAAGTTTCACACGCGGCGGCGCTTGACGCCCCGCCGCCCTCTGACTAACTCCCGCTCGCGTTAGCACTCTCCGTGGTCGGCTGCTAAAACGGCGGTCGCGGAGAGGCTGACCCATTGTTCAAATCGCCCCATTCGGGGGATCAAGGGAGACAACCGATGGCGTTTCGTCCGCTCGGCGACCGCGTGCTGGTCAAGCGCGTTGAAGAAGAATCCAAGACCAAGGGCGGGATCATCATCCCCGACACCGCCAAGGAAAAGCCTCAGGAAGGCGAAGTCGTCGCCGTCGGCCCCGGCGCCCGCGACGACTCTGGCAAGGTTAACGCCCTGGAGCTGAAGGCCGGCGACCGCATCCTGTTCGGCAAGTGGTCGGGCACGGAAGTGAAGATCGACGGCGAAGACCTGATCATCATGAAAGAGTCGGACGTGCTTGGAGTGCTGAGCTAAGGCTCAGCCCTCAGTGGCGAGTGATCAGTGGCGAGTGGCGAGCAGGTTTCCGGATGAAACCGCCGCCGTCGCCCCAATCTTAGATCCCTCGCCACTCGCCACTAACCACTCGCCACTCACACCAAAGGAGCTGCCCGCATGGCCGCTAAAATCGTACAGTTCAACACCGACGCGCGCGACAAGATGCTGCGCGGCGTCAACGTCCTCGCCAACGCCGTCAAGGTGACCCTGGGTCCGAAGGGCCGCAACGTCGTGATCCAGAAGTCCTTCGGCGCCCCGCGCTCCACCAAGGACGGCGTCTCGGTCGCCAAGGAAATCGAGCTGGAAGACGCCTTCGAGAACATGGGCGCCCAGATGATCCGCGAAGTCGCTTCGAAGACGAACGACAAGGCGGGCGACGGCACCACCACCGCGACCGTTCTGGCTCAAGCCATCGTGCAAGAGGGCCTGAAGGCCGTCGCCGCCGGCATGAACCCGATGGATCTGAAGCGCGGCATCGACAAGGCCGTCGGCCTGGTCCTGGAAGAGGTCAAGACCAACTCCAAGCCCGTCTCCAACAACTCGGAAATCGCCCAGGTCGGCACCATTTCGGCCAACGGCGACTCCGAAATCGGCGAGCTGATCGCCCAGGCCATGGCCAAGGTCGGCAATGAAGGCGTGATCACCGTCGAAGAAGCCAAGACCGCCGACACCACCGTCGACGTCGTCGAAGGCATGCAGTTCGACCGCGGCTATCTGAGCCCCTACTTCATCACCAACGCCGACAAGATGGAGGCCGTTCTCGAAGAGCCGCTGATCCTGCTGTTCGAGAAGAAGCTGACCTCGCTGCAGGCCATGCTGCCGATCCTGGAAGCCGTGGTGCAGTCGGGCCGTCCGCTGCTGATCATCGCCGAGGACATCGAAGGCGAAGCCCTGGCCACCCTGGTGGTCAACAAGCTGCGCGGCGGCCTGCGCGTCGCCGCCGTCAAGGCGCCGGGCTTCGGCGACCGCCGCAAGGCCATGCTGGAAGACATCGCCATCCTGACGGGCGGCCAAGTCATCTCGGAAGACCTGGGCATCAAGCTGGAGAGCGTCACGCTCGACATGCTCGGCAAGGCCAAGAAGGTCTCGATCACCAAGGACGACACCACCATCGTCGAAGGCGTGGGTGAGAAGGCCGACATCGAAGCCCGCGTGGCCCAGATCAAGCGCCAGATCGAAGACACCACCTCCGACTACGACAAGGAAAAGCTGCAGGAACGTCTGGCCAAGCTGGCCGGCGGCGTCGCGGTTCTCCGCGTCGGCGGCTCGACCGAAGTCGAAGTGAAGGAAAAGAAGGACCGCGTCGACGACGCCCTGAACGCCACCCGCGCTGCGGCTGACGAAGGCATCGTTCCCGGCGGCGGCATCGCCCTGTTGAAGGCCTCCAAGATCCTGGCCGACGTCAAGGGCGACAACGCCGACCAGAACGCCGGCATCGCCATCATCCGTCGCGCCCTGCAGGCCCCGATCCGTCAGATCGCCGAAAACGCCGGCGTCGAAGGCTCGATCGTGGTCGGCAAGGTGCTGGAGAACAACGACGCCTCCTTCGGCTTCAACGCCCAGACGGAAGAGTACGGCGACCTGGTCAAGATGGGCGTCATCGACCCCGCCAAGGTCGTCCGCACGGCCCTGCAAGACGCCGCTTCGGTGGCCGGCATCCTGATCACCACGGAAGCCGCCGTCGCCGACGCCCCCAAGAAGTCGGGCGGCGCCGCCGCTCCTGACATGGGCGGCATGGGCGGCATGGGTGGCATGGACTTCTAAGTCCAAGCCTTCCGACGCTGAAATGCAGAAGGGCGGGACCGCGAGGTCCCGCCCTTTTCTATTGTCGCGCCCGTTCTGTGAGCGTCTGGATTATCGCGCTCAGAATTCGGAGATCGCCCCCGGCCGGCGCGACCGGCTCTTCAGCCACATGACGCCCAAGAGATCGGCGAAGGCGACCTTCAGCCGGCCCCAGTTGGTGTATTTCGACCGGCCGGTTTCGCGGTGGCGGTGATCGACGTCCAGATACTGGTTTCGGTAACCCTCGCGGATCATCAGGGCCGGCAGATAGCGGTGGATGTGATCGAAATAGGGAAGCCGCAGGAAGACGTCGCGGCGAAAGGCCTTCAGCCCGCAGCCGGTGTCGTCGGCGTCGTCGCCCAGCAGTCGACGACGGATGCGGTTCGCCCAGACCGAGGCTTGGCGTTTGGCGGCGCTGTCCTGGCGCTTGGCCCGTCGCCCGCCGATCAGACCGACGTCTGCGGGGGCCGCAAGCAGGGCGTCCACCAGCCGGGGCGCATCGGCCGGCGGGTTCTGACCGTCGCCGTCCATCGTCACCACCACCGATCCCCGCGCCGCCAGCACCCCGGTGCGCACCGCCCGGCTCTGGCCCGCATTGGTTCCGTGGGCCAGAACCCGCAAGGTCGGCAGTTCGGCCATGGCCGCCTTCAGCTCGGCCAAGGTCGCGTCCCTGGAGGCGTCGTCGACGAAGATCATTTCATAGGACCGGCCGGCGAAGGCGGCCGCGATTTCACGCGCCAGGGGCACGGCGGCGCCGGCCTCGTCGTGAACGGGAACCACGACGGAGATCTGGGGCGCGTCAGGAGCGATTTGGGCGGTCATGCCGCTCCATAGACGAGATCGACGGCTTAGGGGAGACGGCTGACGCCGGCCCGGTCCCCGTGTAAGGAGTCTCTCATGAAGAGCTTCGATCTGGATCGCCGCATCGCCGGCTGGAGAGGCCCCCTGCTGGCGGCCCTGTTGACGCTGGTCGCCGGCCTGCCGGGCCTGCTGCTCCTGCCGCCGCTGGATCGGGACGAAAGCCGCTTCGCCCAGGCCACCGTCCAGATGCTGGAGAGCGGCGACTATGTGGACATCCGCTTCCAGGACGAGCCGCGCTGGAAGAAGCCGGTCGGCATCTATTGGCTGCAGGCCGCCGCCGTCGCCCTGACCTCGGACCCCGAGGATCGCGAGATCGCCCCCTATCGGATCCCCTCTCTCCTGGGGGCCATGCTGGCCGCCTGGGCTGTCGCCTGGGCGGGTTCGGCCCTGCTGGGCGCGCGCGTCGGCTTCTTCGGCGGCGCGATCATGGGGGCGACCTTCCTTCTGTCCACCGAGGCCGGGATCGCCAAGACGGACGCCATGCTGTGCGGCGCCACCACCCTGGCCATGGCCGCCCTGGCGCGAATCTATATGGCGACCCGAGCCGGGGAACGACCGATCCGGCCCCACAAGCTTCTGTTCTGGCTGGGCCTGGGGCTGTCGATCCTGATCAAGGGGCCGATCGGCCTTCTGGTCGTGGCCCTGGCGATCCTGGCCCTGTCGATCTGGGACCGCGACGTCCGCTGGCTGGGCCGGCTGGGCTGGGGCTGGGGCCTGCCGCTGGTGGCCCTGATGGTCGGCCCCTGGGCGATCGCCATCACCATCGCCACCGACGGGGGCTTCTGGCGCGAAGCCATCGGCGGCGACCTGGCGCCCAAGATCGCCGGGGCCCATGAAAGCCATTCCGGCTTCCCGGGAATGTATGTGCTTCTCGCGCCCCTGCTGTTCTTCCCCTCGACCCTGCTGCTGCCGGCCGCGGTCGCGACCGGCTGGTCCCGTCGGGCCGAGCCGGCCATCCGCTTCCTGGTCTGCTGGCTGGTTCCCGGCTGGCTGATGTTCGAACTGGCCCCGACCAAGCTGTGGCACTACACCCTGCCGACCTTCGGCGCCCTGGCCCTGTTGGCCGCCGCCGCCCTGGCCCGGCCGATCGGCAAGGTCTCGCGGATCACCGGCGCGGCCCTGGCGGTATTCGCCGCCGTCCTGATCTGCGGCATCACCGTCTATGGCTTGACCGTCTACGGCACCTCGACGGCCCAGACCTGGGCGGCTCTGACGGTCGGATCGACCCTGGCGGCGGCGGCTGTCGGCGGCTTCCTGCTGTTGAACCGGGCGCCGGTGGCGGCGCTGGTCGCGTCCCTGGCCTTTGGAATCGTGGCCCACGCCGCCTTGTCGGGCACCATCCGCCAACTGCGCCCCCTGGCCATCGCACCGAGACTGGAGAAAACCCTTGAGGCGGCGGACCTGCATCCTCGCCAGGGCCGCACCCCCGGACCGGTCGCCATCACCGGCTTCCATGAGCCCAGCTTCGTCTTCCTGACCGGTCGGGACACGGATCTGACCGACGCCCAAGGCGCGGCCGACGCCCTGGCCGAAGGACGGCCGGCCATCGTCGAGGGACGCGACGCCGACGCCTTCCGCGCCGCCGCCGGGCGGCTGGGTGTGGCGGGCCGGGCGGTCGGGGTGGTGCGGGGCTACAACTATTCCGCCGGAGACGAGGTGAGCCTGACCGTCTATGCGCCTCCGCCCCGCACGGCGGAGCCTGCGACGCAAGCCGCCCCCGCGACGGCGGCGACGCGATGAGCCGCTTCATCCAGATCGTCGAGGTCGGGCCCCGTGACGGGCTTCAAAACGAAAAGGCCGTGCTGGACCCCGCCGTCCGCGCCGAGCTGGTGCGGCGGCTGGAGGCGGCCGGAGCCCGGCGGATCGAGGCCGTCTCCTTCGTCCATCCTAAATATGTGCCGCAGATGGCCGGGGCGGAAACGGTGATGGCGGCCCTGCCTCACGAAGCCGGACGCAGCCGCATCGGTCTGGTGCTGAACGGCCGAGGCTATGATCGCGCCCTGACCACGGCCGTGGACGAGGTCAATGTCTCGCTTTCCGCCACCGACGGCTTCGGCCTGAAGAACCAGGGCCTGGTCGTCAAGGACCAGCTGGCTATGCTGGGCGAGATCGTCGCCCGCCGTCACAACAGCCAGACGTCCGACGTTGTCCCCTCTCTGTCGGCGACCCTGTCATGCGTCTGGGGCTGTCCGTTTGACGGAGAAGTCTCGGTTCAGCAGGTCGGCGACCTTGTGGGGGCGATCGGCGCCTTGGGCGTCGGTGAAATCGCCCTGGCCGACACCATCGGCGCCGGAGATCCCTGGGCGGTGACGCGCAAGGTCGAGGCCGCCCGCCGGGCGGCGCCGGAGGCGCGCCTTCGCCTGCACTTCCACGACACGCGCAACACGGGGCTGGCGAACGCCTATGCCGGGGTGGAGGCGGGGGTGGACGTGCTGGACGCCTCGGTCGGGGGCATAGGCGGCTGTCCCTTCGCGCCCGGCGCCACCGGAAACATCGCCACCGAAGATCTGGTCTATATGCTGGAGCGCGCGGGTTTTCAGACCGGCTATGATCTGGACGCCCTGATCGAGACGGCGTGCTGGATCGGTGCGGCCCTGGGGCGCCCGGCGCCGTCCGCCCTCAGTCGCGCCGGCGGCTTTCCCCGCGCGTGACGAACGCTCGCAATAGGGTTAATCAGGCTTAAGGAAGCGCAGCCGTTGCGCCGGGGAGAGGAGCCGCCATGCTGATCGCCATACCCCTGCTGCTGATCCCGGTGATCCTCTACAATATCGTCGTGCTGTTCGGCGCCGACGGAAACGGCGGCATGAGCCAGGCCGACGCCCTGCTGCGCGATCCGCTGTTCTCCATCCCCATGGCGTCCGGCGCGCAGTGGAACGTCGGCTCGGGCGACCTGATCCTGTTCGTCGGCCTGATCCTGCTGTTCTTCGAACTGGTCAAGTCGACGTCAAGCCAGAGGGTGGCCATCGTCAATCACGCCCTGTCGATGGTGCTGTTCATCATCGTCCTGGTCGAATTCCTGCTGATCCGCGGCTTCGCCACCTCGACCTTCTTTCTGATCGTGGTGATGATCCTGCTGGACGTGCTGGCCGGCTTCATCGTGACCATCATCGCGTCGCGCAAGGATTTCGACCTAGCCAACTGACGGCCGGTGCGCGGGGCGGCGAAAAGACGATTTAGGAAAAGGCGGTGAAGATCAGCGCCACGACGGCGACGTCGAAGACCTTGGCGGCGAGGCTGAGGGCGGCGGGCATGGCGTGTCCTGGCGGAGGCGTTTCGATACGCCTTCAGCAAGTTCCGTGCCGCCCGACGCCTAACGCCCGATCAGACGTCGGTCTTGGACGCGCGCCCGACCGGCGGCCGTCGCTCGGCCTCGCCCGAATACTCAGCCCCCAAATAGGCGGCGCGCGCGGCGTTCAGAACCGGAGGACCGCCCTTCAGGCCGCGCCTTTGCCCCTTCTGGCCCATCTGCTGGGCCACAAAGGCCGCCGCGCCGGGTTCGCCGGCCGTATGGACGGCAGGTCTTGCCGAGGACCCCGTTGCAGCCTCGGCCTCAGCCTCGGTCAGCGGCGCCGGGACCAGGGCCTTGGCCGCCGCCTGCTGAGCGCGCCGTTCGCGCTCGCGCCTTTCACCTTCGCGGCGATCCACGCGCTCAGGTCCGCTGACCGCCTGGATCCGATCGGTCATTTCGGCTTGGACTCGGCGAGACGGTCGATCTGGGCGCGCATTTCGTCCATCTGGCGGCGCATCTCCTCCAGGGCGTCGCTGTCTGCGGCCGCCTTGGTTTCCGCCGCCGGCGGGGCGGCCGGCTCGCTTCGGCCATAGCCGAAGCCGGGGAACATCTGCATCGCCCGTTCGAACACGGCCATATTGGTCTTGGCCGCCTCCTCGATCAGGGTCGCGCCGGCGCCGGCGCCGAAGGCCCGGCTCATCTGACTGGCGAACTGCTCCTGCTGACGGCTGAAGTTGGTCAGGGACATTTCCAGATAGGAGGGCAGAACGCCCTGCATCGAGCCGCCGTAGAAGCCGATCAGCTGACGCAGGAACTGGACCGGCAGCAGGGCCTCGCCCCGGCTTTCCTCTTCGAAGATGATCTGCGTCAGGATCTGGCGCGTCAGGTCGTCGTTGGTCTTGGCGTCATAGACGACGAACTCGGTCCCCTCGCGCACCATGGCGGCAAGGTCGTCCAAGGTCACATAGGTGCTGCTGCGCGTATTGTAGAGACGCCGGTTCGCATACTTCTTGATGACGACCTGATCGCCTTCGCCAATCTTTCCGCCCTTGATGTTTTCGTCAGCCACGCTTGTTCTCGCGATTTTGCAACGCGCCACTATCGTCCGTTGCGGCGCGAAGCGCTAGAGGCTGATCCCAAGCGCGCCGCAAGGCCTCAGTGGCTCATGGCCGGAGCCAGGACGACGCCGACCAGGACGGCGGTCCAATGCACCGTCGCCCCGGTGACGACGAACCCGTGCCAGATGGCGCGGCGGAACGGCACCTTCGGGCTGATGAAGACCAGCACCCCCGCCGTATAGATCAACCCGCCCAGAACCAGCAGGGCCAGGGCGACGGGGTGGACCGTCTCCACCATCGGCTTCAGAGCCGCGACGGCCAGCCAGCCGAAAACGACATAGACCGCGCTCCAGAACCGGTCCGAAATGCGCGGCGCGAACAGCTTCACCCCGGCGCCCACGAAGGCCAGGGTCCAGATCAGGGCGGTGAAGCCGATCGACCAGAGGCCTTCGAACCTCTGGGTGGTGAAGGGGGTGTAGCTGCCGGCGATCATCAGGAAGATGGCCGCCTCATCCAGGCGGCGCAGCACCGGACGGGCCGCGCACGGGTTGGTCCAGTTATACAGGGTCGAGGCGGTCAGCATGCCGATCAGGCACAGGGCGTAGATGGCCGTGGCCAGAACGCCTCCGACCCCCGTATAGACCCCTGCCAAGCCCGCCAGAACGACCCCGCCGACGGCCGCCAGCATCAGACCCACGGCATGGACCCAGAGGTCCGCCAGCCTTTCGGCGCGGGTCTGATAGTGCTCGATCATGTCCAGCTCGTCCGGCGTGCAGACATGGGTGACAAGGCGTTTCAGCGTTCCCAGCATGGCCAATCAAATCCAAGATCGTCCCTATCGTTCCGACACAATGCGCCGTCAGGATGACGAAGGACTGAATCCGAGGCGGTGTTTGCTCCGACAGGTGACGAAGCCGCCCATATGCGGCAAAAGAGCCACTCGATAATTCCGCAGAGAGTGAAATCCCATGACCGAGGTCGTCATCGTCTCCGCCGCCCGCACCCCCGTCGGGTCGTTCCTCGGCGCCCTGTCGTCCTTGCCCGCCTCCAAGCTGGGCGAGATCGCCATCAAGGCGGCGCTGGAGCGGGCCGGGGTCGCGGGTGATGAGGTGGACGAGGTGATCCTGGGCCATGTGCTTCAGGCTGCGGCCGGCCAGGGCCCGGCGCGTCAGGCGGCGGTCGGCGCCGGCGTGCGCCAGTCCGCCCCGGCCTGGAGCCTGAACCAGATCTGCGGTTCCGGCCTGCGGGCCGTCGCCGTCGCCGCCCAACAGATCGCCCTGGGCGACGCCGGGATCGTGGTCGCCGGCGGCCAGGAGAGCATGAGCCAGGCGCCCCACGCCCAGCAGCTGCGCACGGGCCACAAGATGGGCGACGTCGCCCTGATCGACACCATGATCAAGGACGGGCTGTGGGACGCCTTCAACGGCTATCACATGGGCCAGACCGCCGAGAACATCGCCGACAAATGGGGCATCACCCGCGAGGCCCAGGACGAGTTCGCCCTGGCCAGCCAGCACAAGGCCGAGGCGGCGCAGAAGGCCGGCAGATTCGCCGAGGAGATCGCCCCGGTGGTCATCCCCGGCAAAAAGGGCGACGTGGTCGTGGACCAGGACGAATACATCCGCCACGGCGCCACCCTGGAGCTGATGCAGAAGCTGCGTCCGGCCTTCGCCAAGGAGGGCAGCGTCACCGCCGCCAACGCCTCGGGCCTGAACGACGGCGCCGCCGCCCTGGTGCTGATGAGCGCCGAAGAGGCGAAGGCGCGCGGGCTTGAGCCCCTGGCCCGCATCGCCGCCTCCGCCACCGCCGGGGTCGATCCGTCGATCATGGGCACGGGGCCGATCCCCGCCTCGAAGAAGGCGCTGGAAAAGGCGGGTTGGACGGTCGCGGATTTGGACCTGATCGAATCCAACGAGGCCTTCGCCGCCCAGAGCCTGTGCGTGGTCAAGGAGCTGGGCCTCGACCCGGCCAAGGTCAACGTCAACGGCGGCGCCATCGCCATCGGCCACCCCATCGGCGCCTCGGGCGCGCGCATCCTGACCACGCTTCTGTTCGAGATGAAGCGGTCCGGCGCGAAGAAGGGCCTCGCCACCCTGTGCATCGGCGGGGGAATGGGCGTGGCGATGTGCGTGGAGCGGGGGTGACCTGAAACTTCCTTCTCCCTTTGGGAGAAGGTGGCCGCGAAGCGGACGGATGAGGGACAGGCGGTGCGCCAAGTCGCACCCACCGAACCCTCACCCTTCGGCTGCTTCGCGCCGCCCTTCGGATCGCACAAAGACGACGGCTCCGCCGCCGTGTGCTCAAGCCCTCTCCCGCCGGGAGAGGGAGTCCAACTTCAGTCCGCCGGATATTCGAAGGGATCGGTCGGCGTCGGCTCGGTCGGCAGGGGCATGCGCGGCAGGGGCTCGTCGCGGTTGGCCGCGTTCAGCAGGAAGCTGGCCAGGATAATCGCCGCCTGACGCATGTCCTCCGGCTTCAGGTGGTCATAGCTGTCGATACTGGTGTGGTGCAGGCGGCTGGAATAGTCGAGCGGATCCTGAATGAACTGATACCCCGGCACGCCGACCGTCTGCATATAGACGTGGTCGGTGCCGCCCGAAGGGCGCAGGGACACGGTGGTCGCCCCCATGCTGGCGAAGGGCGCAAGCCATTCCTGGAAGATCGGGACTGCGGCCACATTGCCCTCGGCGTTGATGCCCCGAATCTTGCCCGAGCCGTTGTCCAGGTTGAAATAGGCGACCAGATCCCGATAGCCTTCGCGCGGCTCGATCGGCCAGCGGCTGCGCCAGGTTCGGTTGTTCGGCAGGTTCGCCAACGCTGGATCGTTCGAGGGCGCGCGAGTGGCCAGATGCCTGTCGACATAGGCCAAAGAGCCCAGGATGCCCTGTTCCTCGCCGCTCCATAGGGCGAAACGGATGGTGCGTTTGGGCCTCACGTTCAGGGTCTTAAGGATGCGTGCGGCCTCCATGACCACTGCGCTGCCGGCGGCGTTGTCCACCGCTCCGTCCGAAGCGACCCAGCTGTCCAGATGGGCGCCCGCCATGACGTATTCGCTGGTTCCCCCGCTGCCGGGGATGTCGGCCAGGATGTTGTAGGCGTTGACGTCCTCGTCATGGAACTGGACCTCGCTCATCAGTTCCAGCGTGGGCGGCGTATCGGTCAGGGCCAGTCGGGCCAGACGACGATAGTCCTCAGCCGCCAGCTCCATGCCCGCCAGCTTGGGCGTCGCGCCGACCTGATAGGTATAGCCCGTGCCGTGCAGCAGGCCGCCGTCCCGCTGGGAAATCCTCACCCAGGCCAGGGCGCCCTGTTCGACCAGGAAGGCGTCGAGCCGCGCCGCGAAATCGGCCGTCTTCAGCTGACGCTCGATCGCAGCGGGCGAATACTGGGGTTGGACATAGGTGTTGCGCTCGGCCAGCTCGGCGCTGGTCCAGCGTTTGAAGGCCGGCTCGGTCGGTTCGGACCCCGTGCCGGGCTGGGACAGCATGACGATCTTGCCCGACAGCTTGCCCCGCCATTTGTCGAAATCCTCGACCTTGGAGATCGGCGCCACGATGACGCCGCCGCTGATCACCCCGTTGGTCGAAGGCGTCCAGGCCACCGGAATGGCCCTCAGGTCCAGCGGCCGCGGGGCCGTCATGCGGGCGCTGGAGCGGACGATGGACCAGCCCCGCCCGAACTCGAACCCTTCGGCCCGGACGTTCGACAGGCCCCAGTCGCGGAACTGCTGTTGGGTCCAGCGTTCCGCCTCGCGCATCTGCGGCGAATTGGTCATTCGCCCGCCGATCCGATCCGTCAAATAGGCGGCCGTCTGCATCACCTGGCTGTGGTTCAGCCCCTGGTCGATGATGCCGTTGACGGTGGTCCGGTTGACGGACTGGGCCGCGACCGGCGTGGCCAGAAGAGCGGCGGCGGAAACGAAGGCGAGCAGACGCGACATAGGACCCCCTGATTGGCTTAGAGCCTGATCCGTTGAGGAGGAACCGCTTCGCGGTTCCGCTGAAACGGTGAATCAGGCTCCAGATCGAAGCGAGAGCATGCTCTCGTCTGCTATCTGACGGAATCCTCGACTGAAGTGCAAATCCAAAAGGCCCGGCGCGACGCTCAACCCCAGGGACCGCGCGGTTCGGCCGGCGTGGCGGGCACGCCTGTCGTCAGGCGCCGATGCGTCGCGGGGACCGCCGAGATCGGAACCGCCGGGGCGGACGCGGGTGCCGCCTGGCGCGGCCGCATCCCCATCTTCGCGCCCAGTTCCACCAGAGCCCGAACGCGATTTCCGGTCGCCGGGTGGGTCGAGAACAGATTGTCCGCCCCGCGCCCGGCCAGGGGGTTGATGATGAACAGCTGTCCGGAGGCGGGATTGCGCTCGGCCGTCGGATTGTGGATCCGCTTGGCGTAGGCCTCGATCTTCTGCAGGGCGGAGGCCAGGGCGTGAGGGTCATTGGCGATCTCCGCCCCGACGCGATCGGCCTCATATTCGCGGCTGCGCGAGATCGCCATCTGCACCAGGCCGGCCGCCATGGGCGCCAGGATCATCAGGGCCAGGGTTCCGATAAGGCCGCCGGGCCGCTCGCGGTCGTCGCCGCCCTGGAAGAACAGGGCGAAATTGGCCAGGGCGGCGATGGCCCCGGCGATGGTGGCCGTCACCGTCATGATCAGGGTGTCGCGGTTCTTCACATGGGCCAGCTCGTGCGCCATCACGCCGCGCACCTCGTCGCGGGTCAGCATGTCCAGAAGACCGGTGGTGGCGCAGACGGCGGCGCGTTCAGGGTTCCGGCCGGTGGCGAAGGCGTTGGGCTGGTCGCTGGGGATGATGGCGACCTGGGGCTGGGGCAGGCCGGCGTCGCGCGCCATCTGGCGCACGTCGGCGACATAGTTGCGGACCACCGCATTGGGATGCTGCTCATCGACCGGCTGGGCCCGGTACATCTTCATGACGATCTTGTCGGCGTTCCAATAGCTGAACAGATTCATGCCGCCGGCGAAGACCAGGGCGATCGCCATGCCGGTCGCGCCGCCGATCAGATAGCCGAGCCCCGCGAAAAGGGCGGTGAGGGCGGCCAGAAGAATGAAGGTCTTCAGATGGTTCATCGTCGTTCCGGGACCGTCGGCGGCTTTTTGTGGCGTCGCGGCTTTGATCGACTATTTGAGGCCATGAGCCGCCGTCCTCAAGGGAGCCGACCTGTGACCGAACATCCCACCCCCGATCCGGCCGAAGCTGCGGCGGAGGATGGGGAAACCCCCGCCTTCAACCAGGACGTCCCCCACGCCACGCCCGAAAGACCGCTGAGCACGGTCGCCCGCCGTGCCCTGCTGGAGGCGGCCGAACGCCGCATGGCCGAGGAGGGCGCGGCGGCCGAAACCGAATACGGCGGTCCGACGGGGCCTGAACCGACCCGCTACGGCGATTGGGAGAAAAAGGGTCTGGCCGTCGATTTCTGACGGGCGCCGACGGCGCGACAATTGCCGAGACAAGACTCAAGTCAAGGAGTCTGTCCCGCAATGACACAGCCCATCATCGCCGCCGCGTCTGCGGTCCTCCTGCTTTCCGCCGCACCCGCTCTGGCGGGCGGTCCTTCCGGCGCTCACGGCGGCGGCTGTGGAGGCTGCGGCGGCGGGCATCAGGGCGGACACCCCGGCGGCGGTCATTACGGCGGCGGCCACAACAGCAACGTCAATGTGAACGTGAATGCGAATGCGGGGGCCAACGCCTCGGCCTACGCCGGGGCTTCGGCCTATTCGGCGATCAACGCCCGCGCCTATTCCCAGTCGTCCAGCTTCAGCCGTCACGGCGGAGGCGGGGGCGGGGTCGTTTATGTCGGCGGCGGCTATGCCGAGGGCGGCGCCGTCGGCGGGAGCTATGCGTCCGCCCCGGCGGTGGTCTTCGTGGGGCCTGCGCCCGTCAGCGCCCCTGTCGGCTATCCGGTCTATGGCTTCGGTCGCGACTATATCGGCTGGCGCCCCTATCGGCCTCACCCGCCGATCGACTGCGGCTGCCGCCCGCCGTATCCCGGTCACGACCGCGAGATGCGCTACGAGGATCGGCGCGACCTGAGCCGCCGAGACGCCTATGAGGCGCACGTCTACGAAGAGCGCGCCTATGAAGAGCGCGCCTATGAAGAGCAGGCCTATGAGGCGGGCGGCTATTACAGGGAGGAAGAGTCCGTTCCGGCGCCGACGCCCTATGTCGAACACCCGCCGATCTACGGGGAGCCTGAACCCCTGCCGCCGCCTCCCCCTC